>NZ_JBRREB010000004.1:0-131101 GCF_056759995.1 Stenotrophomonas sp. STEN030
GGGGGGGGGGTGGGTGGGTTGGTGCGCGCCCCCGCCCGGCGCCACCGGCGGCGGCCCCCGCCCCCCCCCCGCCCCCCCGCCCCCCCCACTACAGGAGGCATCAAACAAGGCCCGCCCAGCGCGGGCCTTGTCCGTTTCAGCTGCCCACGCCGCTTTCAGGCGAAAGCAACGGCCGCGCCAGCCTGCGCTTCGTTTAAACTCCCGGCTGGTATTTGTGTTTCCCGTCGATAACAGACTCTCCTGAACGAGCCTAGCCCCCAGACATGACCAACATCGCCAAGATCCACGCCCGTGAAATCCTCGACAGCCGTGGCAACCCCACGCTGGAAGCCGAAGTCACCCTGGCCGACGGCTCGTTCGGCCGCGCTGCCGTCCCGTCCGGCGCTTCGACCGGCACCAAGGAGGCCGTGGAGCTGCGCGATGGCGACAAGACCCGTTACCTGGGCAAGGGCGTGCGTAACGCCGTAGGCAATATCAACGGCACCATCGCCACCGCACTGGCCGGCTTCAACGCCGAAGACCAGGAAGGCCTGGATCGTCGCCTGATCGATCTGGACGGCACCGAGAACAAGGGCCGCCTGGGCGCCAATGCGCTGCTCGGTGTTTCCATGGCCGCCGCCCACGCAGTCGCCGCTTCGAAGAAGCAGGCGCTGTGGCAGTACCTGGCCAGCAAGACCGGCGCTGCGCCGTCGCTGCCGGTGCCGATGATGAACATCATCAACGGTGGCGCACACGCCGATAACAACGTCGACTTCCAGGAGTTCATGGTGTTGCCGGTTGGCTTCAGCTCGTTCAGCGAATCGCTGCGTGCGGGTACCGAAATCTTCCACGCGCTCAAGTCGGTGCTGAAGAGCCACGGCCTGAGCACTGCGGTGGGTGATGAAGGCGGCTTCGCGCCGGACTTCCGCAGCAACGTCGAAGCCCTGGACACCATTCTGGAAGCGATCGGCAAGGCCGGTTACAACGCTGGCGAAGACATCCTGCTCGGCCTGGACGTGGCTTCCAGCGAGTTCTACGAGAATGGCAAGTACAACCTGGTCGGCGAGAACAAGCGCCTGACCTCCGAGCAGTTCGTTGACTTCCTGGCCGACTGGGCCGCGCAGTACCCGATCATCAGCATCGAAGATGGCCTGGCCGAAAACGACTGGGCCGGTTGGAAGCTGCTGACCCAGCGCATTGGCAACAAGGTGCAGCTGGTCGGTGACGATCTGTTCGTCACCAACCCGAAGATCTTTGCCGAAGGCATCGAGTCAGGCACCGCCAACGCCATCCTGATCAAGGTCAACCAGATCGGCACCCTGACCGAAACCCTGGAAGCCATCGCCATGGCCGACAAGGCTGGTTATGCGGCCGTGGTCTCGCACCGTTCGGGCGAAACCGAAGACACCACCATCGCCGACATCGCCGTGGCCACCACCGCCACCCAGATCAAGACCGGCTCGCTGTGCCGCAGCGATCGCGTGGCCAAGTACAACCAGCTGCTGCGCATCGAGGAAGCCCTCGGCAGCGGCGCGCGCTATGCCGGTCGTGATGCGTTTGTCTCGCTTAAGCGCTGATCGTCATGCGTAATTGGCGCTGGCTGCTGCTGGTGCTGGCGGTACTGCTGGGATTGCTGCAGTACCGCTTCTGGTTTGGCCAAGGCAACTCGGGCGAAGTGATGATGCTCGAGGCGCAGGTGGCCAACCAGAAGCGTGACAACGACGGTCTACAGCAGCGCAATGATTCCCTGGCGGCCGAAGTCCAGGATCTCAAGGATGGTGAAGCTGCCATCGAAGAGCGTGCGCGCAGCGAGCTGGGCATGATCAAGCCGGGTGAAAAGTTCTACCGGGTCGTCGAAGACGCGCCGGTAGCTGCTCCCGTGGTGCCTGCGCCTGCAGCGGCAACGACAACGCCGGCCGGGCAGGGCAATCAGCAGTCGCCACCGGAGAACATCCCTTGATCGTGCAGACCTGGGCGGTGGTTCCCGCAGCTGGGCGCGGTGCACGCTTCGGCGGGCCGGTGCCCAAGCAGTACCTGCTGGCCGATGGTGAGCCCCTGCTCGCCCATGCCCTCCAGTCCTTGCTTGCCCACCCCGGCGTAGCCGGGGTGATGGTGGCCATTGCCGAGAACGATGCCGATTGGCCGGGCTGGACCTCGTTTGCCGACAAGCCGGTACTTACCTGCGTGGGAGGAGAGACCCGCGCAGCATCGGTATTGGCCGGCCTTCAGGCTCTGCCGGATAGCGTACGTGCCGATGATTTCGTGCTGGTCCACGATGCTGCCCGGCCAAATCTTGCCGCGACCGATCTGAGTCGATTGCTGGAAGTGGGGCGTGCTGATCCGGTCGGCGGCATTCTTGCCGCGCCGGTGCGCGACACGCTCAAGCGTGCTGGCGATGATGGCGGCATTGATCGCACCGAGCCGCGCGAGCGGCTGTGGCGTGCGCTGACCCCGCAGTTGTTTCGCCGCCATCAGCTGACCCGCGCGCTGCTCGATGCCGCCGCTGCCGGTGTTGATGTCACCGATGAAGCGATGGCGATGGAGCGGCAGGGCGTACGTCCGTTGCTGATCGAAGGCGCGGAAAGCAATTTCAAGGTCACCACCCCGGCCGATCTGGCCCGTTTCGAATTCGAGCTGTCGCGGCGCGGCAGCTGATCCCTTGCCGGCGCGTTGGCGTCGGCTCTGCCAAGAAGTATTGCCATGAACTCTTCTGTTTCCTTCCCTCCCATCCGTATCGGCCAAGGCTATGACGTGCATGCCTTTGGTGAGGGCGACCACATCATGCTGGCCGGCGTGCGCGTGCCGCACAGCCGTGGCGTGCTCGCACACAGCGATGGGGATGTGGCCCTGCATGCGCTGTGCGACGCCATGCTTGGTGCGCTGGCGCTGGGCGATATCGGCGTGCATTTCCCGCCCTCGGATGATCGCTGGAAGGGCGCGGACAGCAGTCGCTTCGTCAGCCATTGCAACGAACTGCTGCGTGAGCGTGGTTGGCAGGTTGGCAATGTGGACATCACCGTGATCTGCGAGCGGCCCAAGGTGGGTCCGCATGCGTTGGTGATGCGCGAGAAAGTCGCGCAGCTGTTGGCGATCGATCTGGATCGGGTCAGTATCAAGGCCACCACCAGTGAGAAGCTGGGCTTCACTGGTCGCGAAGAAGGCATTGCCGCGCAGGCCGTAGCCTTGTTGGTGGCCGCATGATCGCGCTGCCGCTGGCCTTTGGCGAACCGGTGCTGACTGCGGCCATCCGCAGCGTGCCGGAAGATTTCCAGGTGGATGAAATTCCCGCGTTCGAAGCAACCGGGGAGGGAGAGCACCTGCTGCTCGACATCCGCAAGCGCGGCGCCAATACCGTGGCTATTGCCAAGCAGTTGGCGCAGTGGGCGGGCGTGCCGGAAATGGGCGTCAGCTATGCCGGGCAGAAAGATCGGCATGCGGTGACCACGCAGCGCTTCAGCGTGCACCTGCCCAAGCGCGTGGCGCCGGATCTGGCGCTGCTGGAGTCGGACGAACTGCACGTGCTCGCTTCGACCTGGCACAACCGCAAGCTGCAGCGCGGCGCATTGGCGGGCAACCGCTTCAAGCTGGTGCTGCGCGGCGTGCAGGGCGACAAGGCGGCGATCGAAGAGCGGTTGCAGATTGTCGCCGCACGCGGCTTGCCGAACTGGTTTGGTGAACAGCGCTTTGGCCGTGATGGCGGCAACGTGCCGGCAGCATTGCAGATGTTTGCCGGTCGCCGGGTGCGCAAGGATCAGCGTTCGATGCTGCTGTCGGCGGCGCGCTCAGCGTTGTTCAATCGGGTGCTCGCCGCGCGCGTTGAGGCGGGTAACTGGGACACCGCGTTGGAGGGCGAGGTGTGGATGCTGGACGGCAGTCGTTCGGTGTTTGGCCCGGAGCCGATGAACGAGGTGTTGGCCGAGCGTCTGGGGCGATTCGATATCCATCCCAGCGCGCCGTTGTGGGGCGTTGGTGAGCTGCGCGCCACCGATGCCGCACGGGCGCTGGAGGATCAGGCGCTGGGTGATGAGCAGGCCTTGGCGCTGCGCGCCGGTCTGGAACAGGCAGGGCTCAAGCAGGAGCGTCGTTCGCTGCGTCTCAAGCCCTTGCTGATGCAGCACCAATGGCTGGCCGACGACGTGCTGGAGGTGTCGTTCGCCTTGCCGCCGGGTTGCTACGCCACCGCGGTGCTGCACGAACTGGGTGAAGTAACCGACGCCAGTCGCAATGAAATTGCGGGCACTCCGGCAGCTGAAGCCGAAGTGTCGAGCGAAGATGGCGCCGCCGACTAATCGTTTGGTCAGCGCGTAGCCCGGCTAAGCGCAGCGTAGCCGGGAGGCGGTATCCGGGGGTAGCTCAAGGCTCTGCGCGAACAGCCCCGGGTGCGCTGCGCTTGCCCGGGCTGCCGAAGTGGATGCTTTTCGCTGCTGGAGTGAAAACCTTGGCTGGCCAGGCGGCCGGCTCAACGATTGGCCAGCAACACCAGAACCGCACCAGTGCCGCCCTGGGTGGGCGGCGCCGAATGAAACGCCAACACGTCATTGCGCTGGCGCAGCATGCGGTCGACCAGGTTTTTCAATACCGGCGCACCACCATCTGATTGCAATCCCTTGCCGTGGATGATGCGCACGCAGCCGTGTTCATGCGCGCGTGCTTCCAGCAGGAACTGGCGCAGCAGGTTCTCGGCCTGGGCGGCGGTGGCGCCGTGCAGGTCCAGTTCGTCCTGTACTGAATACTGGCCACGCTTGAGTCGCTGGAACATCTGTGGCGGCAGGTTGTCACGCCGGTAGCTGGCGTTGTCGCCGGCTTCCAGTGGCTTGCTGGAACGTAACAGGCGGGCGAATTCGCCCAAGGCCTCGGATTCATCCTGTTCGGCCATGCGCGCGCGCGGCTTGGGCCGTGGTTTGCCCGCAGCCGGTGCCTCCACCTGGCGCATCGGCGTCACTTCGCCAATGGCCGAGCGGAACAGTGCGGCGTCATCTTCTTCATCTGGGTACGACATTTGTACAGCGTAACGTGCGCGCGGTCGCAGGCAAGTCCCGCGAGGGTGGAAAGTGCCGCGGCGCATTCCGGTATCATGGCCGCTCAGGTCGGTCCGTCACGGTGATGTACTAACCGGAGGTTCCGGCGATTGCGGCGCTGAGTGGGAGCGTCGCGTGTTGATCCAGTAACCCAGGCCTTTAATGCGCGTACTTGTATCAAATGACGATGGTGTGGACGCCCCCGGCATCAAGATGTTGGCCGAGCAGCTTCGCAACGCCGGACATGAAGTCACCGTGGTGGCACCGGACCGTGATCGTTCTGGCGCTTCCAACTCACTCACGCTGGATCAGCCGGTGCGTCTGCGCCGCATTGACCACTACACCTGTGCGGTAGCGGGTACGCCCACCGACTGTGTGCACCTGGCGCTGACCGGCATGCTCGAATTCGAACCGGACATCGTGGTGTCGGGCATCAACAATGCCGCCAACCTCGGCGATGACGTGATCTATTCGGGCACGGTGTCGGCGGCGATGGAAGGGCGCCACCTCGGCCTGCCGTCGGTGGCGGTGTCGCTGGTCACGCACAAGCACGAAGCCAAGAACTTCCTTACTGCCGCGCGCGCGGCGGTGGAGATCGTGTCCCGGCTGATCGCCGATCCGTTGCCGGCCGACACCATCCTCAACGTCAACGTGCCGGACCTGCCATGGGACGAGATCCGTGGCTTTGAGGTCACCCGGCTTGGCAACCGCCATCGTGCCGAAGCCTGTGTTCCGGCAACCGATCCGCGCGGCAATACCGTGTACTGGATCGGCCCGGCCGGCAGTGAGCAGGACGCCGGTCCCGGCACCGACTTCCACGCGGTGCGCACCGGGCATATTTCGATCACCCCGATCCAGGTCGACCTGACCCGCTATTCGGCCCTGGAAAAGGTCGCCAGCTGGGTGGGTGGGCTGACCGAAACCCTGGGGACGCCTGAATGACGCCGCGTATGCGCCTGCAGCCGGAGGCCGTGGGTATCGGCATGACCTCGCAGCGGGTGCGCGACCGTCTGGTCGATCGCCTGCGCGAAGTGGGCATTGCCGACGAGGCCACGCTCAATGCCGTGCGGGTGGTGCCGCGTCACTTGTTCATTGATGAGGCACTGGCCTCACGCGCTTACGAAGATACTGCGTTGCCGATCGGCCATGGCCAGACCATCTCCCAGCCTTGGGTAGTGGCGCGGATGACCGAGGTAGTGCTGGCTGTCGCGCCGAAAAAGGTGTTGGAAGTCGGCACCGGCTCGGGTTACCAGGCCGCCATCCTCGGTGCGCTGGGTCTTGAGGTATTCACCGTCGAGCGTATCGGCGACCTGCTGCGGCAGGCGCGCAAGCGCTTCCGGCACCTGGGCATGAACATCCGCACCAAGCATGACGACGGCCGCATCGGCTGGCCTGAGCACGGCCCGTACGATGCCATCGTGGTGACGGCTGCTGCGCCGGCGCTGGTGGATGCCTTGATCGACCAGCTGGCCGTGGGCGGCCGCTTGGTCGCGCCGGTTGGCGGGCCCGGCGGACAGGTGCTGTTGCAACTGACCCGACAGCCAGATGGCACCATTACCCAGGAAGAGCTGGCACCGGTGAGCTTTGTGCCGTTGTTGCCGGGCATGCTGGACTGAGAACAGGATTACTCACTGAATGAAGATTTTCGGGCCGTTATACGACCGTGCCATGGTCTGGGCTGCCAATGAGCGCGCGCCCACCTATTTGACCGTGCTGAGTTTCATCGAGGCCATCATCTTCCCGGTGATGCCGGAAGTGATGCTGATGC
Source organism: Stenotrophomonas sp. STEN030 (assembly GCF_056759995.1). Lineage (NCBI taxonomy): Bacteria > Pseudomonadati > Pseudomonadota > Gammaproteobacteria > Lysobacterales > Lysobacteraceae > Stenotrophomonas > Stenotrophomonas sp. STEN030. The sequence goes on from NZ_JBRREB010000004.1 coordinate 6,766, forward strand.
CGATGTGCGTGGCACAGCCACGCAAGGGCTGGCGTTTCGCGACCCTGAGCCTGGCTGGCTCGATGGTCGGCGCGATGGTGGGTTACGCGCTGGGCCATTACGCCTTCGAGGCGCTCAAGCCGCTGTTCGAGGCAATGGGCATGCTGCCGGCGATCGAAACTGGCATTGCCACCCTGCAGGCCAAGATGGCGGAGTCGCCATGGGCGGTGTTCACCTTCCTGGTGCTGGGTGGTTTCATGCCGATCCCGATGAAGGTCTTCACATGGGCCTCGGGTATCGTCGGCGTGCCATTGCCGCAGTATGTGCTGAGCATGCTGGTCGGCCGTGGCAAACGGGTTTATTTGTTGGCAGCGGTGATCCGCTTCGGCGGCGCACAGGCGGCTGAACGGTTGCGGCGCTGGATTGAGCCGTTGGGCTGGATTGCCACCGCGTTGGTGGTTGGCCTGGTGGCGTGGCTGGTCTGGAGGGCTAAATTCGCATGAATGCATTGATGTTGGGCAAGGGCTTGAACAGGGCGCTGGCGGTGCTGGCCGTGGTCTCGTTGGCAGCGTGTGGCACTGCTACGGTGGTCAAGCCTTCGAGCGGAAGCTCAGGCTCGTCCACTTCCACCACGCCGCGCACCTCGGTGGCCAAGCCTGGGCAGACGGCGCTAGTGCGTCGTGGCGATACTCTGTTCGGTATCGCCCGGATCAACAACATCACCCCGCGTGATCTTGCCGCCTGGAATGGCTTGTCCGAGCCCTACACGATCTATCCGGGGCAGGCTCTGCGTCTGTATCCGGGCGGTGCGGCGGCCACTCGGCCAGCAACCGGTGGCTCGACGACGGCCGCCGCGCGTCCGGTAACGCCGCCAACGGTTGTCACGCCGACCCCGGTCAATAGTGGCATCGGCTGGCGTTGGCCTGCCGAGGGCGCCGTGGTTGGTCGTTTCGTGGCCGGTGAGGCGACCAAGCAGGGCGTGGATATCGCTGGCAGCAGTGGCCAGGCTGTACGTGCTGCTGGTCCTGGCGTGGTGGTGTATTCCGGCGCAGGTCTGGTTGGCTATGGTGAACTGATCATCATCAAGCACAACGACCAGTGGCTGTCGGCCTACGGCCACAACCGCAAGCGTCTGGTCAATGAAGGGCAGAACGTGAAGGCAGGCGACCAGATCGCCGAGATGGGCCGTACCGGCACCTCGCGTGACATGCTGCACTTCGAGATCCGCTACAACGGCAAGCCGGTCGACCCGCTGGTCTATCTGCCGAAGAAGTAAGCGCCTGTTGCAACCAGTCCGTAGTGCCGAGCCATGCTCGGCAGGGGCTTTCCCCGCCAAGCCGCACCGTAGTGCCGAGCCATGCTCGGCAAGGGCTTTCCCAGCGGTGCGTCATTGCGCACCGATCTTGTGGGAGCGGCGTAAGCCGCGAAGCTGTGAACTATCTGATGCATTGCCTGTAAAGCCCCTGCCGAGCATGGCTCGGCACTACGGGGCGGCATTTGGCCTTGCGGGCGTGGGCTGCGAATCAGGCGTGGTTGGGATTGCTGGCATGCCTACGGGCTGATTGACCGTCAGCTTCGCGGCTTACGCCGCTCCTACAAGAAAGCCCCAGCGCGGCATGGCTGCGCTCTCTACGGCGTGCTTTCCAGAATGATGGCCATCACCACGCGGCGGTTCTCGCCGGCCAGCACGTTGTAGGTGCGTGCGGCCGAGGCGTTGTTCATCACCTCGATGCCGATGCCGCGGGTCAGGCAGGCTGCCATGATCGCGGCCGGCGGGAAGATCTGCTTCTCACCCGTGCCAAGGATCACCAGCGCCGGATTCAGTTCCAACGCTGCGTCCAGATCTTCGGCGCGCAACTCGGCCACCGAGGCGACCGGCCAGTCTTCAATCAAACTGTTCGGCGCGAGGATGAAGCTGCGGTTCAGTGCGCGGTCGTTCACCTGCGCATGGCGGCCATCGGCCGAGCGCAGGGAATAGATGTAATCAGGAAGCTCGCGACTGAACTGCATGGGTATTCCTCGGCTATCAGCCGCGCGGCAGCACGATCTGACGCTTTTCCTTGGCCGGGCGATACAGCACGGCGACGTGGCCGATGCGCTGCACCAGGGCGGCGCCGCTGGCCTGGACCAGCTCGTCGATCAGGGTGTCGCGGGCTTCGCGGTCTTCTGCAGCAACCTTCACCTTGACCAGTTCATGGCGCTCCAGCACCTCGTCCAGCTCGGCCAAAAAGGCCGGAGTGACCCCTTTGCCACCGATCTGCAACAGTGCTTTCAGGTCGTGCGCGGTGCCGCGCAGGAATCGGTTCTGGGCCGAGGTCAGGACGATGGACATGCAGGACTACAGGTAATCAAGGGGGTTCAGGGTATCATGACCACCCCTGTGAGCCCCATTACCGATGCCTTCCCGTAGCAAAAGTAGCCAGCGCTGGCTGAAAGAACACTTCTCCGATCCTTTTGTGAAAAAGGCCCAGAAGGAGGGCATGCGCTCGCGCGCGGCCTACAAACTGGAGGAGCTGCTGGAGCGTGACCGGCTGCTGAAGCCGCATATGGTGGTGGTCGATCTGGGTGCCGCGCCGGGCGGCTGGTCGCAGCAGGTGCGCAGGCAGATGGGCGACACCGGCCGCGTGCTGGCGCTGGATATCCTGGAGATGCCGCCGCTGGCTGGCGTGGAGTTCCTTCACGGAGACTTCAGGGAGCAAGACGTTCTATCGCAGTTTGAAGCCATGCTCGGCAATGTGCCGGTAGACCTTGTGCTGTCGGATATGGCCCCCAATAAGAGTGGTATGGATGCGGTTGACCAACCGCGGATGATGCACCTGGCGGAGTTGGCGATGGATTTTGCCGACAACCATCTCAAGCCGGGCGGGGCGTTCCTGATCAAGTTGTTCCAGGGCGTCGGCTTTGATGACTACGTGCGTGAAATGCGCCGTCGTTATGACAAGGTCGCCATTCGCAAACCGGACGCTTCACGCAAGCGTTCATCCGAGGTTTATGCCTTGGGGCAGGGCAAGCGTACCCAGATAAAGTAAGCTCAGCCATACGACTTTTCAGCATTTAGTATCTAGAGGGACACCGGAGCCGATGAGGATGAACGACCTGACCAAGAACCTCCTGTTATGGGTGGTTGTCGCCGTCGTGCTGATGGTGGTGTTCCAGAGTTTTGCCCCGCGCAGTGGGGCAGCCGCCGCTGGCGATGCACGCAATTACACGCAGTTCCTGCAGGAAGTGGATGCGGGCCGGATCAAGTCGGTTGAATACACCGACAAGACCACGCTGACCACCAACCACCTGCGCTTCAAGCGCGCTGACGGTTCTGACGGTGCGCTGTATGCGCCGGCCGATCCGAAGCTGCTGGACCAGCTGTATTCCAAGAATGTTGAAGTTGCCCGTCAGGAACCGGCAGGCCCGAGTTTCTGGGGCATCGTGCTGCAGTTCCTGCCGATACTGCTGCTGATCGGCTTCTGGATCTTCATGATGCGCCAGATGCAGGGCGGTGGTGGTGGTGCCAAGGGCGCGATGTCCTTCGGCAAATCCCGCGCCAAGCTGCAGGGCGAAGACCAGATCAAGGTCACCTTTGCTGACGTCGCCGGTTGCGACGAGGCCAAGGAAGAGGTCGGCGAGCTGGTCGAGTTCCTGCGTGATCCTTCCAGGTTCACCAAGCTGGGCGGCAAGATTCCGCGTGGCGTGCTGATGGTCGGTCCGCCGGGTACCGGTAAGACCTTGCTGGCCCGCGCCATTGCCGGCGAGGCCAAGGTGCCGTTCTTCGCGATTTCGGGTTCGGACTTTGTCGAGATGTTCGTCGGCGTCGGCGCCAGCCGTGTGCGCGACATGTTCGAGCAGGCCAAGAAGCACGCGCCGTGCATCATCTTCATCGACGAAATCGATGCCGTGGGCCGTCACCGCGGCTCGGGCACCGGCGGTGGCCACGATGAGCGCGAGCAGACCCTGAACCAGATGCTGGTCGAGATGGACGGCTTTGAAGGCGGCGAAGGCGTGATCGTGATCGCTGCCACCAACCGTCCTGACGTGCTGGACAAGGCGCTGTTGCGTCCGGGCCGTTTCGACCGTCAGGTCATGGTCGGCCTGCCGGATATCAAGGGCCGCGAGCAGATCCTGCGCGTGCACCTGCGCAAGGTGCCGGCTGCCGATGACGTGCGTCCGGAAGTGCTGGCACGCGGTACACCGGGTTTCTCCGGTGCCGATCTGGCCAACCTGATCAATGAAGGCGCCCTGTTTGCGGCTCGTCGCAACAAGCAGGAAGTCGACATGAAGGACTTCGAGGACGCCAAGGACAAGATCTACATGGGTCCTGAGCGTCGCAGCATGGTCATGCGTGAGGAAGAGCGTCGTAATACCGCTTATCACGAGTCCGGTCACGCCGTTGTCGCCATGTCGCTGCCCAAGGCCGACCCTGTGCACAAGGTCACGATCATGCCGCGCGGTTGGGCCCTGGGCCTGACCTGGCAGCTGCCGGAGCATGACCACATCAGCAAGTACAAGGAGCGCATGCTGGAAGAGCTGGCGATCCTGTTCGGTGGCCGTATCGCCGAGGAGATCTTCGTCGGTGAGATGTCGACCGGTGCGTCCAACGACTTCGAGCGTGCAACCAAGCTGGCCCGCGCCATGGTCACCAAGTACGGCATGTCCGATGTGTTGGGCATCATGGTCTACGCCGATGAAGAAGGCGGCTATGGCATGCACAGCAAGACCATTTCCGAGGCCACCCAGCAGAAGGTGGACGCGGAGATCCGTCGCATCCTCGACGAGCAGTACAACGTTGCCTACAAGATCCTGGATGAGAAGCGCCAGATCGTCGAGGCAATGACTGCCGCGCTGCTGGACTGGGAAACCATCGACGCCGACCAGGTCAAGGCGATCATGGAAGGCCGCAAGCCTTCGCCGCCTGCAGGCTGGGTGGACAAGGGCGGCAACAACGACCGTGCCGATGATGGCAAGGGTGGCGATGCCCCGCAGCCGGTGGCGCCGATCACCGATCCTGCCGGCCAGCACTGAGCCATCAGCGTCGATGCAACAAGAACGAGCCGGTTTCCCGGCTCGTTTTTTTATGCGCCAGGCCCTGCGCTGGGCGAGAATGGCGTCACTTTGGTTTTCTCAGGTTTCCCTTCCCATGAATGATGCTCCGACGCCGCCCAAGGCACCCTCTGCGAATGTGCCGGAGATGATCATCGCCACCGTGGCCGGTGTCGGTTTCGGGGTGAAGACCAACAACTTTCTGGCCGGTATTTTCATCGGCGTGGTGCTGGGCGTGATCCTGAGCCTGATCGGTAGCCGGATCCGCGCCCGCAACAAGAACTGAGGGTTTATGCCGCCGGTCCAGTTGCACGGTGGGGTTGGCCGGCGACTTCGCTGGAGGGCCGCTGCGGTGGCTTAAACTAGGTGCTGTTGCAGTCCGCCGGAGCGCCCATGTTTGATGTTTTCCCAACCCTTGAATGTGGCGACCGTACGCTGCGGCTGGATCGGCCGCAGGTGATGGGCATCGTCAACGTCACTCCGGATTCGTTTTCCGATGGCGGGCAGCATGCTGATGCTGCTGCTGCCATCGCCCATGCCCTGACATTGGTCGAACAGGGCGCCGATCTGCTAGATATCGGTGGCGAATCTACCCGGCCGGGGGCAAGCCCGGTATCGGTGCAGGAGGAAATCGACCGCATCGTTCCGGTGATTGAAGCGCTGGTTGCGCAGGTGGCAGTGCCGCTGAGCGTGGATACGTTCAAGCCGGAAGTGATGCGTGCCGCGTTGGCGGCTGGCGCGCACATGATCAACGACGTGCAGGCCCTGCGGCAGCCGGGTGCGCTGGAAGCGGTTGCTGGGTCCAAGGCGGCAGTGGTGTTGATGCATGCCGTTGGCGGCCCTTACGACGCGGGTGTTGCCGAGACGTATGTCGATATTGCCGGTGATGTGCAGCGTTTCCTCGCCGAGCGCATTTTTTCTGCGGAAATGGCCGGTATCGGGCGCAAGCGTTTGCTGCTGGACCCGGGCTATGGGTTCAACAAGGACACCGCGCAGAATTTTGCTTTGCTGGCCGCACAGGATCGCTTGAACGAGCTGGGCGCGCCGGTGCTGGCGGGCTTCTCGCGCAAGCGCTGCATTGGTGATGTCACCGGCAGAGCGCTTGCTGCCGAACGTATGGCCGGTTCGCTGGCCGCGCATCTGCTGGCGGTGCAGAAGGGCGCGATGATGGTGCGTGTGCATGACGTGGCCGCCACCGTTGACGCGCTCAAAGTGCTGGCTGCGTTCGCTGCGGTACCCGCGCCGCGTGCCGACAAGCCTGCAATGCCGCGCTGGCCGGACGAGGATTGATGGGCATCGATCAACGGCCCTTGGCCATTGCCTTGATGGGCCCGACCGCCTCGGGCAAGACCGCGGCGGCCATTGCTCTGGCCAAGGCGCATGACGGTGAAATCGTCAGCGTCGATTCGGCGCTGGTTTACCGTGGTTTGGACATTGGTGCAGCCAAGCCAGACGCCGCCGAGCAGGACGGCATCCGCCATCACCTGCTGGATCTGCGCGACCCCTGGCAGACCTATTCGGCCGCCGAGTTCTCCGCTGACGCGACGTCTGCGGTGCGTGACATCGTTGCACGCGGCAAAATGCCGATTCTGGCCGGCGGCACCGGCCTGTACTTCCGTGCCTTGCTGCAGGGACTGTCGCCGATGCCTGAGGCCGACCCGGCCATGCGCGCGGCAATTGCCGCCGAGGCCGAGCTCAGCGGCTGGCCGGCCTTGCACGCGCAGCTGGCAGCTATCGACCCGATCGCCGCAGCGCGCATCCACGCCACCGATCCGCAGCGTATCCAGCGGGCGTTGGAGGTCTATCGATTGACCGGCAAGCCGATCAGCTATTGGCAGGGCTTGCCGGGGATCGCGCGCTTGCCGGCGCGGGTGCTGAAACTGGTGCTGGCCCCGGCTGACCGTGCGGTCCTGCATCAACGTATCGAGCGCCGCTTCGACCTGATGCTGGAGCGTGGCTTCCTGGACGAGGTGCGGGCGCTGCGGGCGCTGCCACAGATGGCGGCGGTGGCTACGCCACTGGACCTGCCGGCGGTACGTGCGGTGGGTTACCGGCAGGCCTGGCAGTTCCTGGACGGGCAGGGCAGCGCCGCCGAGTTCCGCGACAAGGGCGTGTTTGCGACCCGCCAGCTGGCCAAGCGACAGCTCACCTGGCTGCGTGGCGAGCTGGATGCGCGCTGGTTTGACCCGGTTCGGGACATGTCTGGTGTGCAGAACGCGGTTTCCCGCTTTCTGCAAGGCTGAGCAAGCGCGCGGCGGTGTACCATCAGGGTTCCGGACGGGCAGGGGATGCCGCCATCGGTCCGGTCCATAAAAACAATAACGAGGAGTAGACGATGTCCAAGGGGCAGTCTTTGCAGGATCCGTTTCTGAATGCGTTGCGCCGTGAGCGCGTGCCGGTTTCGGTCTACCTGGTAAATGGCATCAAATTGCAGGGCACGATTGAATCGTTTGACCAGTTTGTGGTGCTTCTGCGCAATACCGTCAGCCAGATGGTCTACAAGCACGCCATTTCCACCGTGGTGCCGGCGCGCAATGTGCGCGTGGGGCCGGGTGGTGGCTATGTGCAATCGGGTGATGGAAGTCAGGCAGCTGATGACGAAATTGACAACGACAACGAATAAGCAGGTGGCGGCGCATGTTTGACCGCTCTAAAAAGGGCGAACATGCGCTGTTGATCCAGCCGCATGTTGGCCGGTTGGAAGAAGATGTACTGGAGGAGTTCACCGATCTTGCGCGCTCGGCCGGGGCAACTATTGCCGCGACCATCAGTGCACGCATGGACAGGCCGAACCCTTCGACGCTGATCGGCAGCGGCAAGCTGGAAGAAGTGAAGGCTGCCGCCGACGCCACAGGCGCCGATCTGGTGCTGGTCAACCATCAACTCAGCCCGGTACAGGAGCGCAACCTTGAGCGCTACCTGGAGCGCCGGGTGATTGATCGCACCGGCCTGATCCTGGACATCTTTGCCCAGCGTGCGCACAGCCACGAAGGCAAGCTGCAGGTTGAGCTGGCCCAGTTGCGACATATGGCCACGCGGCTGGTCCGCGGTTGGACCCACCTTGAGCGTCAGCGCGGTGGTTCCATTGGTCTGCGCGGCCCGGGTGAAACCCAGCTGGAAACCGACCGCCGCCTGCTGCAGAAGCGGGTGGAGCAGCTGCAGAAGCGGCTGGAAAAGGTCGAGGTGCAGCGCACCCAGATGCGCCGTGCACGCGTGCGCAGCGAAATGCCGCGTATCGCCTTGGTCGGCTATACCAATGCTGGCAAGTCCACCTTGTTCAACGCACTGACCGGTGCGGGTGCCTACGCCGCCGATCTGCTGTTTGCGACGCTGGACCCCACCGTGCGACGTATCACCCTGCCCGGCGGCAACGCGATGCTGGCGGATACCGTCGGCTTCGTGCGCAACCTGCCGCATGACCTGGTGGCGGCGTTCCGTTCCACGCTCTCCGAAGCGCGCGAAGCGGATTTCCTGCTGCATCTTGTCGATGCCGCCGATCCGCTGCGCGAAGAACGCATTGCCCAGGTCGACGAAGTGTTGGAAGCCGTCGGTGCCGGCGATCTGCCGCAGCTGTTGGTGTTCAACAAGATCGATCGCATCGAAGGTGCCGAAGTGCGCCATGACGCGCAGGATGGCGTTCCGGATGAATCACGGCGCGAGCGGGTGTGGGTTTCCGCGCGTGATGGCCGCGGGTTGGAACTGCTGCAATCGGTATTGGGCAAGCGCCTGGGCTTGCAGCATGTCACCGGTCAGGTTCGATTGCCGCCGAGCGCTGGCCGCCTGCGCGCGCGCCTGCACCAGTTGGAGGTCATCCGCAGCGAGCAGGCCGATGAAGAAGGCTGGCTGATCGAGGTGGATATCCCGATTGCTGAAGCTGAGAAGCTGGCAGCAAGCGAGGATGGCGCGGTGATCAAGCCTTTGCTGCCGGAAAAGCTGCCTGAATGGTGATTCGGCGGTTTGTCGGATCGTTGAAGGATGAAGAGACAGCCGGCGTAGTGCCGGCTGTCTTGTTTGTGGGAGCGGCGTGAGCCGCGAAGCAGGCACATCATCAGATGGCACAGCTGCCCGCTACTTCAGCATTATCAGCTTCGCGGCTTATGCCGCTCCCACAGCCCTGCCAACACCCGCAAGTACCACCTCGGGGCTGTGCCCTGACACGCAGGCATCATCTGCGGTAAAACGTAAGGGTTCTCCGTCAAGCCCCCTTACCGCAATGTCCAATCCAACCGATGCCGATCTCAATGCCCTGGCCGCCGCGCTCGGCGAACGCCTGCAGCACGCCTCGCTGCAACTGGTAACCGCGGAAAGCTGCAGTGGCGGCTGGATCGCCAAGAGCATGACCGATATTGCTGGTTCCTCGGCCTTCTTCGACTGCGGCATGGTGGTCTACAGCTACGAAGCCAAGCAGCGCCTGCTTGGCGTCCGCGCGCAGACCTTGGAGCAGTTCGGTGCGGTCAGCCGCGAAACCGTGCTGGAAATGGTGGCAGGTGCGCTGATCAATTCCGGCGCTGGGGTGGCAGTGGCGGTGACCGGCATTGCCGGCCCTGGCGGCGGCAGCCCGGACAAACCGGTCGGCAGTGTCTGGATCGGCTGGAAGCGACGCGGTGGCTATGCGCGCGCGCAGCTGTTCCAGTTCGATGGCGACCGCGATGCCGTACGTCGGCAAACCGTGGAAGCTGCATTGCGCGGCATCGGTGAGCATCTATGACATGCTGGCCCGGCCAGCAACCGGGATAAGTCGCGATGTGGGAAACACTGGGCACGGTCCGTGATCTGGGCCGCTTGCAGGAAATAGCAGCGGTTCTGATCCGCTATGGTTTCGGTGACGTAGTGCGCCGTACCGGTCTGGCCTCGGTCCTTGAGCGGGCAGGCCGGTTGGTACGCTGGAACGACAGCCAGCAGATGCTGCGGATGACCGCGCCGGTGCGCGTGCGCAGTGCAATGCAGGAACTGGGGCCGACCTTCGTCAAGCTTGGCCAGGTGCTGGCCACGCGCGTGGACCTGTTGCCGCCGGAATGGATTGCCGAGCTGTCCGAGCTGCAGAACGCGGTGCCCGCATTGCCTTATGCCGCGATCCGCGAGCAGCTGGAGGCCGATCTGGGCGCGGCGCCGACGCAGGTATTCGCCTTCCTTGATGAAACCCCGATGGCCGCTGCCTCCTTGGCGCAGGCGCACCGCGCGCGTCTGCACGATGGCCGCGAGGTGGTGCTGAAAATACGCAGGCCCGGTATCCGCGATGTTGTTGAGGCCGATCTGCGCTTGCTGGCGCGGCTGGCTGAAATAGTCGAGGCGCGGCTGCCGGATCTGCGCCGCTATCGACCAGCTGAAGTGGTGCAGCAGTTCACCATCTCGCTGCGCAGCGAGATGGATTTCGCCGCCGAGTGCCGCAATTCCGAACGCATCGCACGCAACTTCGATGGCCGCGATGACATCCTGATTCCCGGCGTGCATTGGCAGTGGACCTGTGAAAGCCTCAACGTGCAGGACTTCGTCGATGGCATTCCGGGCCGCAAGCTGGAGGCAGTCGATGACGCCGGTCTGGACCGTGCTGCGCTGGCTCGGCGCGGTGCCGAGATCGTGCTGAAAATGGTGCTGGAAGACGGCTATTTCCATGCCGATCCGCATCCAGGAAATATCTTCTACATGCGCGACGGGCGCATCGGCGTAATAGACTTCGGCATGGTCGGTGCGCTGTCCGAAGCGCGCCGCTTCCAGGTCGCACAGCTGCTGCACGGGCTGGTTGAGCAGGAGCCGCAGGTGGTTGCCGATGTGCTGCTGGACTGGGCTGGCGGTGTGGAAGTCGACGAAGGTCGCCTGCAACAGGACATCAGCCAATTCGTCGATCAATACCGTGGCGTGCCGCTGAAGGATCTGCGCATCGGCTTGATGCTCGGCGACATCACCCAGCTGCTGCGCAGCTACAGCCTCACCTTGCCGGCCGATCTGGCATTGATGATCAAGGCCTTCCTCACCCTTGAGGGCATGGGTCGGCAGTTGGATCCGGACTTCGACATGGCCAGTGCCGCGCGCCCGTTCCTGGAGCGGGTGGTGCTGCAGCGCTATGCCCCCAAGGCGCTCCTGAAACGCGGCCGCCGCAGCCTGCTGGGAATGTTGGATCTCGCTGGCGAGTTGCCGCGCGATCTGCGCCGGCTGGTGCAGGCGGCGCGGCGCGGGCAGCTGAAGCTACGCGTGGAAACCACCGCCTTGCAGGGCTTCGGCGATCAGGTCAATCGCGCAGCCAACCGACTGGTGGTTGGCGTAATCACCGCAGCCTTGATCATCGGGTCGTCGATCGTGATGCACAGCGTGGGTGGGCTTTCCAGTCGCTGGTTCCTGGCGCTCGGCCTGTGCGGCTTTGTTGGCGCGGGCATCTGCGGGGTCTGGATCCTGTTTTCGATCTGGCGCAGTGGGCGCCATCCCTGATCTACGTCGAGGGGCTTGCAGATCTTTTTGTTAGTAGTAATACTACTAACCATGAACCTCACCGACACCCAGCAGGCCATCCTCGACTTGATCGCTGAGCGCATCGAGGCCGAGGGCATGCCGCCATCGCAGACCGAGATCGCCCGCGCCTTTGGTTTCAAGGGTGTGCGCTCGGCCCAATACCACCTGGATGCCCTGGAAGCGGCCGGCGCCATCGAGCGCGTCCCTGGGCGCGCTCGTGGCATCCGCCTGGTGCGTCAGGAAGGCGAGGGCGACGTCGAGTCGCAAGCGCCTGCGCAGGCCGCCAATGACGATGTACTGCGCCTGCCGATCCTGGGCCGTGTTGCTGCTGGTCTACCAATTGGCGCGGACATCGGTTCGGACGACTACGTGGTGCTGGACAAGGTGTTTTTCTCGCCGGCACCGGATTACCTGCTGAAAGTGCAGGGCGATTCGATGATCGACGAAGGCATTTTCAACGGCGACCTGATCGGCGTGCACCGCACCCGCGATGCGAGCTCCGGGCAGATCGTGGTGGCGCGTATCGATGACGAGATCACGGTGAAGTTGCTGAAGATCGCCAAGGACCGGATCCGCTTGCTGCCGCGCAACCCTGACTACGCACCGATCGAGGTCCTGCCTGACCAGGATTTCTCCATCGAAGGGCTGTATTGCGGGCTGCTGAGGCCAAACCGCTGAACCCCACGGGTTTGGAAGCTGCGCACTTCGCAGCCGTAACTGACTGTTTCCCTTACGTAGGGCGGGTGTTTGGGCTGCTGTCGGTATCCTTGTCGGCCCAATAATTTTGTCGTCTCGGTTGCAGTCTCAGCCTGTGCGATACGACACCCCTACAGTGGACCCCATGACGAAATCAACGAAATCAACCCCGAGGACGAACGCGATGGACGAGAACAAGAAGCGCGCGCTTACTGCTGCACTGAGTCAGATCGAAAAGCAGTTCGGCAAAGGCTCGGTGATGCGTATGGGCGACCGCGTTGTCGAACCCGTCGAGATCATCCCCACGGGCTCGTTGATGCTGGACATCGCGCTCGGCATAGGCGGCCTGCCCAAGGGCCGTGTGGTCGAGATCTACGGCCCGGAATCCTCGGGCAAGACCACCCTGACCCTGCAGGCAATTGCCGAATGCCAGAAGCTGGGCGGCACCGCTGCCTTCATCGACGCCGAGCACGCACTGGACCCGATCTACGCCGCCAAGCTGGGCGTCAATGTCGACGACCTGCTGCTGTCGCAGCCGGACACCGGCGAGCAGGCACTGGAAATCGCCGACATGCTGGTGCGTTCCGGGTCGGTCGATATCGTGGTGGTCGACTCGGTCGCCGCGCTGACCCCGCGTGCTGAAATCGAAGGCGAAATGGGTGATCAGCTGCCGGGCCTGCAGGCCCGTCTGATGAGCCAGGCGCTGCGCAAGCTCACCGGCAACATCAAGCGCTCCAATACTCTTGTCATCTTCATCAACCAGCTGCGCATGAAGATCGGTGTGATGATGCCGGGCCAGAGCCCGGAAGTGACCACCGGCGGCAACGCGCTGAAGTTCTATGCCTCGGTACGCCTGGATATCCGCCGCATCGGTGCGATCAAGAAAGGCGACGAGATCATCGGTAACCAGACCAAGATCAAGGTGGTCAAGAACAAGTTGGCGCCGCCGTTCAAGCAGGTCATCACCGAAATCCTCTACGGCGAAGGCATCTCCCGTGAGGGTGAGCTGATCGACATGGGCGTGGAAGCCAAGCTCGTCGAGAAGGCAGGCGCCTGGTACAGCTACGGTGAAGAGCGCATTGGCCAGGGCAAGGACAACGCCCGCGGCTATCTGCGTGACAATCCGCAGGTTGCAGTCCGGCTTGAGGCAGAGCTGCGCGAGAAATTCCAGCCCACCGAAGCGGCGCGCGAAGAAGGCGACGACGACGGCGAGGAATGATTTTCCCGCGGGAGCGGGCGGCGCATCGTCAGTGACGTTGTCCGCTCCTGCGGCATTTTGTCCATGAAGACCCCGCGCCAGGGATGGGGCGGGGTTGGGCGTTGCCGGAGTTTGGCGAGGCGCAATCGCGCTCGCCGGAGTTGAATCTGGCGGAACGGAGCGTGGTGGCGTGATGACCGAGATGGATGACCAGCCTGCGGGCAAAACCAAGCGTGGTCGCCAACAAACGCCACTACAGCGTGCCTTGGGCCTGCTGGTCAGGCGCGAGCATTCGCGTAAAGAGCTGGGCCGCAAGCTCAAATCCCGCGGTGTGGATCCCGATGCGGTTGATGCGGCGGTAGCCAAGCTGGCCGAGGAAGGCTGGCAGGATGACGCCCGGTTTGCCCAGTCCGTGGTTCGCAACCGCGCCGGTAGCGGCTATGGGCCGCTGCATATCCGCGCGGAGCTGGGCACCCATGGGCTGGACGGCGAGCAGATCGAGGCCGCGATGGCCTCGTTTGAAGGTGATTGGACTGAAAACGCGCGCGAGCTGGTGTGCCGCCGTTTTGGTGCCAGCGGCCCGGAAGATCTGGCGCAACGGCGCAAAGCCGCGGATCTATTGGCCCGGCGTGGTTTTGACGGCAACTGTATCCGCCAGGCCAGTCGCTACGATCCAGAGGACTGAACAGGACTGGGCGGGCTGGGCCTGATACCCTTTCAGGGTTTCGGTTGTCCCGAATTCCCGCGCCTGCACAGGCTGCTGGGACCCGCTTGCCAGCTTACCGCCAGTCCCCATGAATACACCTGCCAAATTTACTACCTCCCAGATCCGCGCTGACTTCCTCGATTTCTTCAAGGGCAAAGGCCACACCATCGTGCCGTCGGCACCCTTGGTGCCGGGCAATGACCCGACCTTGTTGTTCACCAACTCGGGCATGGTCCAGTTCAAGGACGTGTTCCTGGGCGCGGAAAAGCGCAGCTACGTGCGCGCGGCCGACGTCCAGCGCTGCCTGCGTGCCGGTGGCAAGCACAACGATCTGGACCAGGTCGGCTATACCGCACGTCACCACACCTTCTTCGAAATGCTGGGCAACTGGTCGTTCGGCGATTACTTCAAGAAGGACGCCATTGCCTGGGCATGGGAGCTGCTGACCCAGGTCTGGAAGCTGCCGGCCGATCGCCTTCTGGTCACCGTTTACCAGACCGATGACGAGGCCTACGCGCTGTGGCGCGACATGATCGGCATCCCGGAATCGCGGATCGTGCGCATCGGCGACAACAAGGGTGCGCCGTTCGCGTCGGACAACTTCTGGCAGATGGCCGATACCGGCCCCTGCGGTCCTTGCACCGAGATTTTCTTCGATCACGGCGACCACATCGCCGGTGGCCCGCCGGGCTCGCCGGACGAGGATGGCGACCGTTTCATCGAAATCTGGAACCTGGTGTTCATGCAGTTCGACCGTCAGCCAGACGGCTCGCTGCAGCCGCTGCCTGCGCCGTGCGTGGACACCGGCATGGGCTTGGAGCGCCTGGCTGCGATCCTGCAGCACGTGCACACCAACTATGAAATCGACCTGTTCCAGGCGCTGATCCGCAAGGCTTCCGAGCTGACCGGAATGGCTGACCTGGAGAACAAGTCGCTGCGCGTGATCGCCGATCACATCCGCGCCTGCTCGTTCCTGATCGTTGATGGCGTGCTGCCGTCCAACGAAGGCCGTGGCTACGTCCTGCGTCGTATCATCCGCCGCGCCTTGCGTCATGGCTGGATGCTGGGCGTGCGTCAGCCGTTCTTCAACAAGCTGGTGCCGACCCTGATCGAGCAGATGGGCGAGGCCTACCCGGAATTGCCGGCGCAGGCCGACACCGTCGTGCGTGCATTGCTGGCCGAAGAAGAGCGTTTCGCCGAAACCCTCGATTCGGGCATGAAGATTTTCGACGACGTTGCTGGCAAGGTCAGCGATGGCGTCATCCCGGGTGTCGACGCATTCCGTCTGTATGACACCTATGGTTTCCCGGTCGACCTGACTGCCGATATCGCCCGCGAGCGCGGCATGACGGTGGACATGGCCGGCTTTGATGCCTCGATGGAGCACCAGCGCGAAACCGCGCGTGCGGCCGGCAAGTTCGGCGGCGGCGTGACGCTTTCCGCCGAGTTGGTCTCCACCCTGAGCCCGACTGTTTTCCTCGGCTACGACCGTCTGCAGGCCGATGGTCTGAAGGTTGTTGCGCTGATCAAGGATGGCCGCGCGGTCGATGCCGTGCAGTCTGGCGATGAGGTCATCGTGTTTACTGCGCAGACCCCGTTCTACGCCGAGTCCGGCGGCCAGGTCGGTGATACCGGCGTGCTGTCGGCCAACGGTGTCAAGCTGGCGGTGAGCGATACGCAGAAGTTCGCTGGCCAGTTCCACGGCCATGTCGGCAAGCTGGAACAGGGCGCACTGAAGATCGGCGATGTGCTGGCCGGTACGGTCGATGCTGCGCGCCGCAGCGCCACCATCCTCAATCATTCCGCCACCCACCTGCTGCATGCCGCCCTGCGCGAAGTGCTGGGCACCCATGTGCAGCAGAAGGGCTCGCTGGTGGCGCCGGATCGTCTGCGTTTCGACTTCTCGCACTTCCAGCCGATCACTGCTGAAGAGCTTGCCGTCATCGAGCGCAAGGTCAACGAGCAGGTGCGTGCCAACAACGCTGCCGAAGTGCACAACATGGGCATGCAGGAAGCGCTGGATTTCGGTGCCATGGCGCTGTTCGGCGAGAAGTACGGCGAGAACGTACGCGTTCTGAAAATGGGCGAGTACTCCACCGAGCTGTGCGGTGGTACCCATGTTTCGCGCACCGGCGACATCGGCCTGTTCAAGATCACCTCCGAGGGTGGTGTGTCCTCGGGCGTACGTCGTATCGAAGCAGTGACCGGGCAGGGCGCGCTGGACTATGTGGCTGACGAGGAGGCGCGCCTGCACGAAGCGGCGCAGCTGCTCGGCGGCAGTGCCGGTGACGTGGTCGACAAGATCCGCCAACTCGGTGAGCGGCAGAAGAAGCTGGAGCGCGAGCTGGAAGCCCTGAAGGCCAAGGTCGCCTCAGGCGCTACCGCAGACCTGGGCGGTTCGGCGGTCGATGTGGCCGGCGTGAAGGTGCTGGCGGTGCGCCTGGAAGGCTTTGATGCCAAGGCTCTTCGCGATGCCATCGATCGCCTGAAGCAGCAGCTGGGCGACGCGATCATCGTGCTGGCCGGTGTGCAGGACGGCAAGGCCGCACTTGTGGCTGGCGTGAATGGTGCGGCGCTGGGCAAGGTGAAGGCGGGCGAGCTGTTGGCCCACGTCGCGGCCCAGATCGGCGGCAAGGGCGGTGGTCGTCCGGACATGGCCCAGGGTGGCGGTGAGGATGGTCCCAAGCTGGTGGCGGCCCTTGAGGGCGTGCTGGAGTGGGTCAAGCCGCATCTGGCCTGAATGTGACAAGTCACGCACCTTGAAGGTGTTCGCGCCCTGACGGTAACATTGGGAGTCTTTTCCCCTTTGTCGTGGGGCGCATAGCTCGAAGCGCGCCAATGCCGGTGGGAAACCCACCGGTTCCATGGAGATTTACACAATGTTGATCCTGACTCGCCGAGTAGGCGAAACCTTGATGATCGGCGACTCGGTCAGCGTGACCGTGCTCGGCGTCAAGGGCAACCAGGTACGTATCGGTATCACCGCGCCGAAGGATGTTGCTGTCCATCGTGAGGAGATTTTCCAGCGTATCCAGCGTGGCGATGAGCCCGCAACTCCCGGAAGTGAAGAAACTTCCGAATAAGGGGTTTACCTTTCACCTCGTTTAACGTTATTCTTCGCGCCCCGCTACGGAATACACGTAACGGGGCAAGAGAAACGGAGTGATGCCCGAGTGGCTGAAGGGGCTCCCCTGCTAAGGGAGTATAGGGTTAAAAGCTCTATCGAGGGTTCGAATCCCTCTCACTCCGCCAGTTTCAAAAAAGCCCCTTTATCGGGGCTTTTTTGTGTCTGTAGTTTTTTTATTTGCGTTCTCTTTGAGTTTCTTTTCCACGGCTGTCGTGTGTAGCGCGCGCAATGGCGCTGCGCGACTGAAGGGGCTGTGTTGGGGTGGTCGCACTGTAGTGCCGAGCCATGCTCGGCAGGGGCCCTCCGATAATGCCTCTGCCGGGCACGGCTGGGCACTGCGTTGCTTGCGCTGAAGCGCGCTCGCGTCTTTGTAGGAGCGGTGTAAGCCGCGAAGCTAGTGGTGGATCGGGTTGCCGGCATGCGGGTGATTTCAATGACGTCAGCTTCGCGGCGTAGGCCGCTCCTGCAAAAACTGATGCGCCTCTGGGGGTCTATAGGGCGTAGTCGTGCTGTGCTGTAGTGATGCGCTGCTGGGGGCCTTTGCCGGGCATGGCTCGGCACTACGCTGCTTGGCGCTCCTGCATCGCTGATGGGTGCTCACGGGTGTGTAGGATGCGGTGGTGCTGCGTGGCGGGGTGCTGCTGAAGAGCTGTGCCATGCTCGGTAGGAGCTTTCCTGGTGAGGCCTCTGCCGAGCATGGCTCGGCACTACAGTGCTTGCGCTCCTGCATGGCGGGTGCGCGCTGAAGGGGCTGTGGTGCGCGATGGTGCTGCACCGCTGTAGAGCCGAGCCATGCTCGGCTGGGGCTTTCCCGGTAACGCCTCTGCCGAGCATGGCTCGGCACTACCTGTCCGGCTGTCTGGTTGAATTACGCTCAAAAAGCACACATAAAAAAACAGCAGGCAATGCCTGCTGTTTTTAGTATTGGTGCGCTCGGAGAGATTCGAACTCCCGACCACCTGGTTCGTAGCCAGGTACTCTATCCAACTGAGCTACGAGCGCTCAACATTGCTGTTGTAGTTTGAAGCGGTGCAGATCAAATCTGCGTTCTGACATGGTGCGCTCGGAGAGATTCGAACTCCCGACCACCTGGTTCGTAGCCAGGTACTCTATCCAACTGAGCTACGAGCGCCTCGTTGCCAGGAGCGAGATTATGCGGATTTGAGACGTTTGCGTCAACGCTTTTGTGAAAATTTCTTAATCTTCGGGATGAATCAGTGCCGAAGCCACGTTCTGTGGTGATTTCATCCAATGAAAGTGGTCGGCACGCGCACCCAATTCGCGTGACGACAATACTTTCAAGCTGCGTGCCGACGCTGGAAGCTTGGCCAGCAGTTGCTGCATCGAGCTGACCGGCGCCAGCCAATCACTGTCCAGCACCACTGCGCGCGTCGCTGCGCTGATACGGCGCATGCCAGCTTCAATGTCGATCGGCATTCCCTGAGCAGCGTAATGATTGCTCAGGCCAACGCGCGCCCAGTCGCGTATCAGTCCGCGCGCTTCGGTACCGCCGAAGCCGACGCGTCGGCCGGGCAGGGTGCCATTGCGTTGTGCAAGCCATGGCAGGAAGCGATAGGCCAGCGGCAGCAGCCAGCCACGCGGCGCAGGAAAGCTGCGCCACCACGGCGTGCCGCTCGCGACCAGCCACAAGGCATCGAGCTCGGCATCGCGCAGGCCGGCATAGCAACAGCTGAGCTGACCACCGAGGCTGTGGCCACCAAGTCGGAACGGCAGGCCGGGCAGTGCGGCATGCATGGCGGCCTCGGCTGCCGGTAGATCGAGTTGCAGCAGTTCCTTGTAACCCCAGTCGTGCTTGCGGTCCGGGCGCAGGCTGCTGCTGCCGTTGCCGCGCCATTCGTGCAGGAACACGGCGATGTTGTTGGCAGCGAGGGTTTCTGCGAACGCCTGGTAGTGGCGTGCCGCCACCCCCAGTGCCGGCAGCCATAGCAGGCAGGCGAGAGGCTGTGCGGGCAGGTAGGCCAGCAGTTCGAAGCGATGGCCATCGGCGCTGCTGACTGGCAGTGCTGTTGTTTCGAAGGGCAAGGAATCAGTGCTCATGCCGGGCGCGCCGCGCCGAAGTGATCCAGCACCATTACCTCGCTGCGCCCCGGGTGATAGCCGCCTTGCAGGCCGCGTGCGACATAGTCGATCGCCGCTTCACAGGCATTGGCCAATGACAGCCCGCAGCACAGCTGCGCGGTGATGGCCGAAGCCAGCGTGCAACCGGTGCCATGCGCATCGACCGGCAGCCTGATGTGGCTGAATTCTTCGCGGCTGACGCCATCGAAGTAACGATCGATCACGCGATTGCCTTCCAATAGATGGCCGCCTTTCAGCAATACCGCTCTGGTCCCCATGTCGATCAATGCGGCAGCGGCGTCTTCAGCTTCTTCTGCGTTGCGGATGCTGCGGCCGAGTAGCAGCTCTGCTTCCGGCGTATTGGGTGTGAGCAGCGTAGCCAGCGGTAGCAGCCGCTCGCGCATTGCGCGCAGTGCGCTGTCTTCAAGCAGTTTGGCGCCGCTGGTAGCGACCATGACCGGATCGATCACGATCTGCGGCGGGCGGCGCTGCTCCAGTACGTCGGCAACCAGATGGATCACTTCGGCATTGGCGAGCATGCCGAGCTTGACCGCATGGATGTCGAAGTCGTCGAAGCAGGCATCCAGCTGCGCCTGCAGGAATGGCAGTGGTGGCACGTGCACGGCAGTGACGCCGCGGGTGTGCTGTGCGGTGAGGGCGGCGATTGCCGACAGTCCGTGCACGCGATGGGCGGCAAAGGCTTTGAGGTCGGCTTGAATGCCGGCACCGCCGCCGGAATCGGAGCCGGCGATGGTGAGGGCGGAAACGGGCGTTGAAGGACTCATGCGCCGATTGTGCAGGGTTTGCCGCTGGCCTGCCTCAGGCTTGCCTGCGCATGGCCCATTGCCGGTACAGCACATAACCCAGGCCGCTGAGTCCGGTCAGTACGGCTGGGACAAGCAGCGCGTCGTATTGCCAACGCGCGAACAGCCATGCACCCACTATGCCGCCGGCCAAAAAGCCACCAATGATCAAGCCGCTCAAAGTCAGCCGATGCATCGGCACCGGCAGGCCGCGCAGTAGATGGCCAAGGCCGATGCCGAGGTCGGTGAACATGCCGCTGAGGTGGGTGGTGCGCACTACCGCGCCGCTGAAGGTGGTGGCCAGCGCGTTCTGCAGCCCACAGGCCATCGCGGCAGCCAGCGCGCCCCAGACCTGCTGTTGCTTGAACAGTGGAATGGCCAATAGCAGCAAGGCCGATTCCAACGCGAGTGCGACGCCGTAGCGTCTGCCGAGTTGCAGGGTGCTGTCCTGGATGATCAGGCCGCTGAGCATCGCGCCCAGCGCAAAGGCAATCAGCAGACCCCAGAGGTGGCCGACCGAGCGCCAGTCGGCATGCGCAAGGGCAATGCCGAGCTGGCTGGTGCTGCCGGTGACATGACTGACCGCCTGGTGCTCAAACCCGAGGAAGCCGACCGCATTGACCATGCCGGCCACGCAGGACAGTGCAATGGCGCCGATCCAGACCCAGGTGGGCAGGCGGACCTTCATGCCGACGCCGGATCAGGGCTTGGACATCGCGCCGTTGCGCTCGATGCTGGAGAACGTGTTGGTCTGCGGGTCGTATACCGCGCCCCAGAACTGTCCGCCGCCATCGCAGACGCGGATGGCTTCGCGGGCCGGGTTGGTGTCGCTGTGGTCGGGCAGGGTGAAGGCGTTGATGTAGATCAGGCGCTTGCCGCTGGACTCGAAGCCCACGTACTGCCGGCCGGACAAGGCCGGCTCGGCAATGGTGGGTTGCAGCTGTGCCAGCTGGCTTTCCAATGCGTCGATGTCGGCGCGGCTGGGGGCCCAGTAGCCGGTGACTTCACCGGCATGTTTGGCGGGGCTGTCGCGCGAGCAGGTGTCCAGCACCTGCGCGGCGACCACGGGGCGGGTAACGACCCAGGACTGTCCGGTCTTGACCGCCGTCGGCACGCTGCCGGGGCGTGTGTTCGACGGCGTGCAGGCTGCCAGAGTGAGTGTTGCCGCAGCCAGCAGGGACAGGGTGTGCAGATGTTTCACAGAACCTCCGAAGCGTAATCGGCCAGACGCGAGCGTTCGCCCCGGCGCAGTGTGATGTGTGCACTGTGCGGCCAATTCTTGAAACGGTCCACCGCATAGGTGAGGCCGGAGGTGGTTTCGGTGAGGTAGGGCGTGTCGATCTGCTCGACGTTGCCGAGGCAGACGATCTTGGTGCCGGGACCGGCGCGGGTGATCAAGGTCTTCATCTGCTTGGGGGTGAGGTTCTGTGCCTCGTCCAGAATCAGGTAGCGCGACAGGAAGGTGCGGCCGCGCATGAAGTTCATCGAGCGGATCTTGATGCGGCTGGCCAACAGGTCATTGGTAGCGGCTCGGCCCCAGGCGCCGCCGTCCTGGTTGTGGGTCAGTACTTCCAGGTTGTCGGTAAGCGCGCCCATCCACGGCGTCATCTTTTCTTCTTCGGTGCCGGGCAGGAAGCCGATGTCCTCGCCCACGCTGACCGTGGCGCGGGTCATGATGATCTCGCGGTAGCGCTGCGTATCCATGGTCTGCGCCAGGCCGGCGGCCAGGGCGAGCAGGGTTTTGCCGGTGCCAGCAGTGCCGAGCAGGGTGACGAAGTCGATCTCAGGGTCCATCAGTGCATTGAGCGCGAAGTTCTGTTCGCGGTTGCGCGCAGTGATGCCCCACACCGAATGCGAGCCGTGGCGGAAGTCGTTGACCACCGACAAGGTGACGCGGCCATCGCCCTCGACCTTGCTGACCTTGAGTTCCACTTCGTCATCGCCGGCCAGGTAGGCGTACTGGTTTGGATGCCAGTCTTCGTCGTCGGCGGCTTGGATCTCGTAGCTGGTGCGGCCCTTGTCGCTCCAGCTGCGCAGGCTTTCGCTGTGCTTCTTCCAGAAATCTTCCGGCAGCACGGTGGCGCCGGTGTAGAGCAGGCTGAAATCGTCCAGCGCGCGGTCGTTCTCGTAGTCCTCCGAATCGATGCCCGCGATAGCCGCCTTGATCCGCAGGTTGATGTCCTTGGAAATGAACACTACCGGGGTTTCCGGGTGCTCTTCCTTCAATGCCAGGATCGCGCCGAGGATGGCGTTGTCCGGGATCACCTTGCCAAAGCTTTTGCCGGCCTCGAAGTGGCTGGTCTGGAAGTAGAGGTTGCCGGCGCTCTGCGCGCCGCGCAGCTGCAGGCCCTTGGGTCGTGCCAGCGGCACGCCGTTCTGCACGCTGCCAATGCCGGCTTGTTCGATCAGCTCGTTGAGGAAGCGGCTCACCTGGCGGGCATTGCGGCTCGCCTCGGTGGTGCCTTTCTTGCCGTTGTCCAGCTCCTCGATCACCTGCATCGGCAGGTAGACATCATGTTCCTCGAATTTGAACAGCGCGGTCGGATCGTGCATCAGCACGTTGGTATCCAGTACGTAGATGCGCTTGCCTCGGGTCATCGTCGATTCCTGGTGGCGGGACAGGGTCACGCCATCGCACCTGCAGAGCAGGGCGATGACATGGGTTGGAACGGGATGTGGGTCACTTGGTTTGAGCGGCCTTCAGTGCTTCAAGCACGGCATCGGCATGGCCGGCGACTTTGACCTTGCGCCATTCCTGCACGAGCTGGCTGTCAGGAGAGATCAGAAAGGTGCTGCGTTCGATGCCACGCACCTGCTTGCCGTACATGTTCTTCATCTTGATCACGTCGAAGGCGGTGCATAGCGCTTCATCGGCGTCGCTGATCAGTGGGAACTTGAAACCCTGCTTGGCGCAGAAGTTGTCGTGCGACTTCAGCGAGTCGCGGGAGATGCCGAACACCTGCGCGCCTGCACGTTTGAACTTGGGTAGCAGTGCGTTGAAATCCAGGCCTTCGGTGGTGCAGCCGGGGGTGCTGTCCTTCGGGTAGAAGTACAACACCAACCATTGGCCGGCGAGTTCGCCGAGGCTGGTAGTGGTGCCGCCGGACAGGGCCAGTGGCAGGGCTAGGGTGTCTCGGTCCAGGGTATCGCCGATGTTCATCAGATCCTTTCCGGAGCCTGGGGTAGTTCGATTGCAATTACATGAAACGCCGCGCGCCTGTGACGGGCACGCGAATTTCAGAACTTCATCGGGTCCATGATCGCGTCCAGGTTGAGGTGGTCGCAGAACTCGAGGAAATCGTCGCGCAAGGCGGCGATGTGCATGTTGGAGGGTACGCCAATGGTGATCTGCGCAGAGAACATTTCCGCGCCGGTCTGCATGGCCTGGTAACGGGTGCTCTGCAGGTTCTCGATGGTGATGCCTTGGCGGTCGAAGAAGTCGGCCAGCTGGAACAGGATGCCTGGCTTGTCGGCGGCAACCACTTCCACGATATACGGCAGCAGGTTGGACTGCGCCTGCTTGGCCGCGGTGCGGTACCACACCAGCTTCAGGTTCTCTTCGCGCTCAAGCCGGGTCAGCATGGCTTCGAGCTTGGCGACGGCATCCCAGGAGCCGGTGGCCAGGGTGGTCACCGAGACATCGCGGCCTACCGTGGACAGGCGGGCATCGACCAGGTTGCAGCCGCTGTCGGCAATTCGACGGGTGACGGACAGCAGGGGGGACTCCGGATGCGTCGTATAGGCGTTGATCAGGAGGTGGTTTTCGGTCGGCAGCGGCCGCGGCGTGGTGTCGGTCAAGGTGGTTCCGGGTGCTAGATGAGTCTGAACAGCACCGGTTGGGGCTGTTCGCTGGTGTCCAGCATACTTGCCCGTGCTTTCGACCGGCAAGTAACATGCCTTCGGTCACGAACCCGCCGCTCGGCGGGCTTCTTTACCCCCACGAAGAGCGACTGACCCTTTGTCCATATCTGGTCTCATCACCGCGCTGGCGACGCCTTTCAAGGCAGACGGCGCACTCGATCCCGACGGCTGGCAGCGCCTGTTGGCGCAGCAGCTCAAGGGCGGCGTGCAGGGTGTCGTGGTAGCCGGCTCCACCGGCGAAGCCTCGACCCTGTCCGACGATGAATACGATGGCCTGCTGCGCAGTGCCGTTGCCGCCTTTGCCGGCAAGGTGCCTGTGCTGGCCGGTACCGGCCTGTCCGGCACCGCCCGCACCATTGCCCTGACCAAACGCGCGGCAGCCAATGGCGCCACCCATGCGCTGGTGGTCACCCCGCCGTATGTGCGGCCCACCCAGGAAGGCCTGCGCCAGCATTACCTGGCCGTGGCCGAGCAGGGCGGCCTGCCGGTGCTGCTGTACAACGTGCCCGGGCGTACCGGATGCGACCTGCTGCCGGAAACCGTCGCCGAGCTGGCCGCGCACCCGAACATCATCGGCATCAAGGAAGCGGTGGGCGATACCACCCGCCTGAAAGCCCTGCTGGAGCTGCGCAGCGACAGCTTCGCCATCCTCAGTGGTGACGACGGCTCGGCAGCCCGTTCCATGTTGTCTGGCGCCGATGGCCTGATTTCGGTCGGTTCCAACGTGCTGCCTGGGGCCTACCGCACCCTGTGTGACCTGGCTCGCGCTGGCCAGCACGAGGCTGCCGAGGCCTGGGATGCCCGTCTTGAGCCGTACCACGATTTCTGCGGTGTCGAGTCCAACCCCATTCCGGTCAAGGCGCTGTTGCAGCGTATCGGCATCGGTGATGGGCTGCGCTTGCCGCTGCTCCCGCTTTCCGCGCAATACCACGCACATGCCGATCATCTGGCCGCTGACGTGGGTGCGTTGGAAGAACTATCCAGCCGCTGATCCTGCGGCCTTTGAACTCTGGAGATTCACCCATGCGTCAAACCTCTACCGTTCGCGTGTTCTCGCTGGTGCTGCTGGGCGTGGTCACCGCCGTGGCCACCTCTGGCTGCTTCTTCAAGCGCGGTGCGCGCGGTGATTACGCGTTGGCCCCGGAAGCGCGCCCACTGGAAGTACCGCCGGATCTGAATCTGCCCAACACCTCGGGCTCGGCGCCGATCCCGGCACTGGCCTCGGCGGCCAAGCCGGCGGCTGCCTCGGCCGCCACTGTTGCCTCGTCGCAGAGCGGTTTCACCGTCAGTGGCAGCCGTGACGACGTATTCGGCAAGGTCGGTGAGGCACTCGCCGGCGTCGAAGGCCTGACCATCGCCAGCCGCGCGCAGCTGCTGGGCTCTTATGATGTTGCCTATGAAGGCAGTAACTTCCTCGTGCGTGTGGTCGCAACCGACGCGGGTGCCTATGTGTCAGCGGTGGATCCGCGCGGCATGCCGGCCACCGATGCTGCTGCAACCAAGCTGATTGCTGCGCTGAAGGCCAGGCTGGTCGGTTGATCGCGGCGGTTTGGCAATAAAAAAGGGCGCCTGCGTAAGCGGGCGCCCTTTTCATTGGCTGGCTGTTGAGCTGGCTATGCGGCGGCTCAGCGTTCCAGCAGCTTCAGCTTGTCTGGTTTGCCGTCCCACTCGGCCGCATCGGCCGGCGGATCTTTACGGATGGTCAGCACCGGCCAGGCCTTGGCCAGTTCGGCGTTGAGCGCAACAAAACCTTCCTGGCCTGCGGGCACATCATCTTCGGGGAAGATGGCGTTGACCGGGCATTCTGGCTCGCACAGCGTGCAATCAATGCATTCGTCAGGGTCGATTACGAGGAAGTTGGGGCCTTCGTGGAAGCAATCCACGGGGCAGACTTCGACGCAATCGGTGTGTTTGCACTTGATGCAGTTTTCGGTAACGACAAAAGGCATGACGGGGTCCGGCTTTGAACCCTGCAATTCTAGATCAGGATGCAGGGGGTGGGCGGGGGCATTCTCATTGGCCCGGGCTGCGGGCGCAAAGAGGCATGCTGGAGACAGGGCTCTGGCAGGTGTACAAAGCAAAAAACCCCGCAGGGCGGGGCTTTTGCTATCGCAGACGGAGTTGGTGCTCCCTAGGGGACTCGAACCCCTGTTTTAGCCTTGAGAGGGCCACGTCCTAACCTCTAGACGAAGGGAGCGTTTTGTTCGCGTCTGGCGAGCGCGCTAGTATATGCATCTGGTTGCCGCTCGGCAATCCCGTAAACCCAACTGGAAGCGCCAACATCAATTCCATAGTTACAACGCCGTTCACCGTCCGCGTGATCCCGCGCGATCAGCACACCATCTCGCGCAGGGATATCAGTCCCAATGCGCTGCGGGTGCTCTACCGTCTGCGCGAATCCGGCTTCGGCGCCTATCTTGTCGGTGGCGCTGTGCGCGACCTGTTGGTAGGTGGACGACCCAAGGATTTCGACGTGGCCACCGATGCCACCCCGGAGCAGGTCAAGCAGCTGTTCCGCAATTGCCGACTGATCGGCCGCCGCTTCCGCCTTGCGCACGTGGTGTTCGGTCGCGAGATCATCGAAGTAGCCACGTTCCGCGCCAACAGCGATGACGGCAGCGGCGACCGCGAGGTCGAGAACGGCATGCTGGTGCGCGACAACGTCTACGGCACCATTGAAGATGACGCCGTCCGTCGCGACTTCACCTGCAATGCGCTGTATTACGCCATCGAGGATTTCTCGGTGCGCGACTACACCGGCGGCTTTGAAGACGTCATGGCGCGCAGCATGAAGCTGATCGGCGACCCGGAGCAGCGTTACCGCGAAGATCCGGTGCGCATGCTGCGCGCGGTGCGTCTGGCGGCCAAGCTCAACTTCGAGATCGAGGCGGCTACCGCCGAGCCGATTCCGCGCTTGGCCTCGTTGCTGAGCGAGGCCGCGCCGGCCCGTCTGTTCGAAGAAGTGCTCAAGCTGTTCCTGTCCGGGCATGGCGTGGCCAGCTTTGAAGGGCTGGAGCGCTACGGACTGCTGGCCGTGCTGTTCCCGGAAAGCGCCGCTGCGCTGAAGAGCAACCGCACCGGCGCGCTGCGTCGCATCCTGATCGAAGGTCTGCGCAATACTGACGAGCGTGTCGCCAACGAGGAGCCGGTGTCGCCGGCCTTCCTGTTTGCGCTGCTGCTGTGGCCGGCCTTCTGCCGCGCGCTGATCGGCCTGCAAAAGCAGGGCCTGGCGCCGGAAGAGGCGCAGCGCCGTGCCGCCGACCGGGTGACCCTGCACCAGCTGAGCACCATTGCCCTGCCGCGCCGCTTCTCGCTGCCGATGCAGGAAATCTGGCTGCTGCAGTCGCGCTTCAGTAGCCGTCAGCGCAAGCGCGTGCTGCGCACGCTGAGCCATCCACGCTTCCGCGCTGCGTTCGATTTCCTGGCCCTGCGTCAGGCTGCTTCCAGCGAGCACCAGGAAGACATCGCGTTCTGGCGCGAGGCCCAGGCCGAGGCCGGGCACGAAGTAGGCGCTGGGCTGGATTCGGTGCATACCGACGGCGAGGCGGAGGAGGGGGCGGCACCGCGTCGCCGTCGCCGTCGTCGTCGTCCTGGCGGTGGCAGCGCGACTGCGGGCGAGTAAGCAGCGATGGTTGTAGCGTGTATCGGGCTGGGCGCGAACCTTGGGGACGCGCCCGCCACCCTGCGTTCGGCAATCGATGTGCTGGCGCAGCTGCCGGGTGTGCAGCTGCTGGCCAGCTCACGCCTGTATCGCACCCCGGCCTGGGGGAACGAGGCGCAGCCGGACTTCATCAATGCAGCCGTTGCGCTGCAGACCGATCTGCCGGCGCCGCAGCTGCTGGAGCAGTTGCTGGCGATCGAGCAGCAGTTCGGGCGGGTGCGCGAGCCGGGCCAGCATTGGGGGCCGCGGCTGTTGGACCTGGACCTGCTTTTATATGCCGAGCAGGTGATTGATCTGCCACAGCTGCAGGTGCCGCATCCCTTCCTGCATCAGCGCGCTTTCGCCCTGCTGCCGCTGGCAGACGTGGCGCCAGATGCCCTGATTCCGGGCCATGGAACAGTGCGGGACGTATTGGTAGGCATCAATACCTGCGGTATCGACCCGATAGGGGGATAATGGTCGGCTCATAAGCCACCGTTATGACCATATGAGCACACACGCAGATAGCAAGCCCTGGACCGTACCCGCATTGGCCGAGGCCAAGCGCAATGGCCAGAAGCTGGTCATGTTGACCGCTTACGACGCCGGCTTCGCCCGTGCCTTCGACGCCAATGGCGTGGACCTGATCCTGGTCGGTGATTCGCTGGGCATGGTGGTGCAGGGGCACGATTCGACGCTGCCGGTCAGCGTTGACGACGTGGTCTATCACACCCGCGCAGTAGCTGGCGTGCTGGAACGCGCGCTGCTGGTCTCGGACCTGCCGTTTGGCGCCGATGCCACCGCCGAGCGCGCGCTGGATGCCTCGCTCAAGCTGCTGCAGGCGGGCGCGGAGATGGTCAAGATCGAAGGTGCCGGCTTCAAGCTGGACATCATCCGTCACCTGGTCGAGCGCGAAATCCCGGTCTGCTCGCATCTGGGCCTGACCCCGCAGTCGGTATTGCGCCTGGGCGGTTACCGCGTGCAGGGTCGCGGCGATGCTGCCAAGCAGTTGCTGGACGATTCCAAGGCCGTGGCCGAGGCTGGCGCCAGCCTGCTGGTGCTGGAGTGTGTGCCGACCCCGATTGCCGGTCGCGTCACTGCTGAAATCACGATTCCCACCATTGGTATTGGCGCCGGTCCCGATTGCGACGGACAGGTGCTGGTGCTGCATGACTTCCTCGGTCTGGACAGCGGTCACCGGCGTCCCAAGTTCGTCAAGGATTTCCTTGCCGAAGGTGGCTCGGTGGCCGGTGCGGTCCGTGCCTATGCCGACGCCGTGCGCGCCGGCATCTTCCCCGACGCAGAACACGCTTACGCATCATGATCGAAACCGTTACCGAACTTTCCCGGCTGCGCGCCATTGTCAGCGGCTGGAAGCGCGAGGGCCTGCGCGTCGCGCTGGTGCCGACCATGGGCAATCTGCACGCTGGCCACTACTCGTTGGTGAAGCTGGCGCGTGAGCACGCCGACAAGGTGGTCTCCAGCGTCTTCGTCAACCCGACCCAGTTCGGTCCGAACGAGGATTTCACCCGTTACCCGCGCACGCCCGAGGCCGATACCAGTGGCCTGGAGAAGGCTGGCTGTGACGTGTTGTGGCTGCCCACCGTGGAGTCGATGTACCCGTTTGGCGTGGAGTTGGCTGCCAACGTACATGTGCCCGGTGTCAGTTCGCTGCTGGAAGGCGCACACCGCCCGGGGCACTTCGATGGTGTCTGCACGGTGGTGAGCCGTCTGTTCAACCAGGTACAGCCGGACGTGGCGGCGTTTGGGCGCAAGGACTACCAGCAGCTGGCAGTGATCCAGCAGATGGTGGCCGACCTTGCGTTCCCGATCCAGATCCTCGGCGGTGAGATCGTGCGCGAGACCGATGGTCTGGCGATGAGCTCGCGCAACCAGTACCTGACCGCCGATGTGCGGCCGCAGGCCACGGTTATCCGCAAGGTGCTGCTGGCCGCGCGTGATGCCTATCTGGGCGGCGCCGAGCGTGTAGCGGTGGAGCAGCAGGCGGCGGCGCAGCTGGAAGCTGCCGGCTACCTGGTGGATTACGCGGTGGTGCGCATGCCCGACCTGAGCGAACCCGGTGCCAGCCACGAAGGTGCCCGCGTGGCGCTGGTGGCGGCCAAGCTGGGCACGACCCGCCTGATCGACAACATTGAGTTCTGAAGCCGCGAGTTCTGAATAGGGCAGTTGGCGGACTTTGCTTGTCCGTTACCAGTCCTCTGTATGACAGCCAATGGCGCCCTCGTGGCGCCATTGCTGTATCCACGCAAACACCGCTGGAAAGGTCATGTTGCGGTGCGGGCAAGGGCGCGCGCCGGTGCTAGACTGCGCCCTTTCTCACGCAGTTTCGGCATTGTCATGCAACTTTCCCTGCTCAAGACCAAGATCCACCGCGCCACCGTCACCCATTCGGAGCTGAACTACGAAGGCTCCATCGCGATCGACGACAACCTGCTGCAGGCGACCGGCATCCGCGAATTCGAACAGGTGCACATCTGGGACGTGACCAACGGTGCCCGTTTCACCACCTACGCACTGCGCGCAGAAGCCGGCAGCGGCGTGATCTCGCTCAACGGCGGCGCAGCGCGCCACGTGCAGGTGGGCGACATCATCATCATCGCTGCCTTCGCCGGCATGAGCGAAGAAGAAGCCAGCACGTTCAAGCCCAAGCTTGTCTACGTTGACGGCGACAACCGCATTTCCCACACCAACGACAGCATCCCCACACAGGCCGCATGATCACCAACAACGGATTCGACGTATTGCACGCCCACGCCCAGCGTCTGCAGGGCACCGGCATTCCCTCGCTGATGGCCGCAGAGCCTGACCGGGTGCAGCGCCTGGCGCTGAAAGTCGGTCCGTTGTATGTGAACTTCGCGCGGCAGAAGTATGACCGCGCGGCCTTGGATGCCTTGCTGGAACTGGCCGCCGCGCGCGATGTCGCCGGCGGTTTCCAGCGTTTGTTCGCTGGCCAGAAAATCAACCACACCGAAGATCGCGCGGTGCTGCACAGCGCGTTGCGCGGCGACGCCAGTGACGCGCCGGTTGCAGTGGCTGCGCGCGCTGAAGCGGTGGCGGTGCAGGCGCAGATGGGTGCCTTGATCAAGGCGCTGGAAGCCAGCAACGTCACCGATATCGTCAGTGTCGGCATTGGTGGCTCGGATCTGGGCCCGCGTCTGGTTGCTGATGCTTTGCGTCCGGCATCGGGTGCGCGTTTCCGTGTGCATTTCGTTTCCAACGTCGACGGCGCGGCAATGCAACGCACCTTGGCGACGCTGGATCCGGCGACCACCGCCGGCATCCTGATCTCCAAGACCTTCGGCACCCAGGAAACCCTGCTCAACGGCCGCATCCTGTGCGACTGGCTGGGCGGCAGCGAGCGCCTATACGCCGTCAGTGCCAACCCCGAGCGCGCTGCCAAGGCTTTCGACATCGCCGTCGAGCGCGTGCTGCCGATGTGGGACTGGGTGGGCGGTCGTTATTCGCTATGGTCGGCGGTGGGCTTCCCGATTGCCTTGGCGATTGGTTTTGAACGCTTCGGCCTGCTGCTGGAAGGCGCTGCGCAGATGGATGCGCATGCGGCCAGTGCACCGCTGGCAAGCAATCTGCCGGTGCTGCACGCACTGACCGATATCTGGAACCGCAACGTGCTGGGCTATGCCACCCATGCAGTGATGACCTACGACCAGCGCATGGCGCTGTTGCCGGCCTATCTGCAGCAGTTGGTGATGGAAAGCTTGGGCAAGCGGGTCAAGCGCGACGGCAGCCCGGTCGATGGTGACACGGTGTCGGTGTGGTGGGGCGGTGCGGGCACCGACGTGCAGCACAGCTTCTTCCAGGCCCTGCACCAGGGCACCAGCATCGTGCCGGCCGATTTCATCGGCTGCGTGCGCAATGATGATCCCTACGAGATCAACCACCAGGCCTTGCTGGCCAACCTGCTGGCGCAGACCGAGGCCTTGGCCAACGGCCAGGACAGCGAAGACCCGCACCGGCAATATCCGGGTGGCCGCCCGAGCACGATGATCCTGCTGGACGCGTTGACTCCGCAGTCGCTGGGTGCGCTGATCGCCATGTACGAACACGCGGTGTACGTGCAGTCCTTGATCTGGGACATCAATGCCTTCGATCAGTTTGGTGTTGAACTGGGCAAGCAGCTGGCCAGCCAGTTGCTGCCTGCGGTGCAGGGTGAGGCAGTAGAGATTGCCGACCCGATGACCCGGGAGTTGTTGGCGCGGCTGCGCTGATTGTCTTTTGAAGAAGAAAGCCGCGCAGAGATGCGCGGTTTTCTTTGCTCTGTGTTGTGGGAGCGGCGTAAGCCGCGAAGCTGACATGGCTGAAGTGCCCTGTATCTATGGTCCCCGACAGTTGATCTGCTTCGCGGCTTACGCCGCTCCCACAATCCTTCGCTACTTCCCTTTGCCAAGGGCGAGAGGAGGATTTTTTGGAGAGGCTTCGCATTTCTGGTGCAGGCCCTTGCCGAGCATGGCTCGGCACTACAGGAAGCGGGGTTACCTGTTCGGGTCCCGCTCCGGGCTGGGCCGCTTGGTGAGCTTGCGCTGCAATGAGCGCCGATGCATTCCG
This sequence comes from Stenotrophomonas sp. STEN030, assembly GCF_056759995.1. NCBI lineage: Bacteria > Pseudomonadati > Pseudomonadota > Gammaproteobacteria > Lysobacterales > Lysobacteraceae > Stenotrophomonas > Stenotrophomonas sp. STEN030. The sequence continues at coordinate 38,914 of NZ_JBRREB010000004.1, forward strand.
AGCAGGCGCGCTGCAGCGGAGACATTGCCGCCGGTTTCATGCAAAGCCTGTTGGATGTGCTCCCATTGCAGGCGGCTGATCGGCGTCATCGCATCCGGTGGTTCAACATCTTCGGGTTCCTCGCCGGCCTCGTCTTCCTCGCCAAGCGCGCGCAGGATCATCTGCACCGTCGCTGGTTTCGGCAGATAGTCATCGGCGCCAAGCTTGATCGCTTCAACCGCAGTGGCGATGGAGGCATAGCCGGTGACCAGCAGAATGCGCATGTCCTGGCGCAGCTCGCGCAGCGGCTGGATCAGATTCAAACCCGATTCGCTGCCCAGCTTCAGGTCGATCAGTGCGAATGCCGGTGGTGTCTGCGTCGCCAGTTGCATGGCGCTGGAGATGTCGGTGGCGGTGATTGCTTCGATGCCACGGCGGGCCAGGGTGCGCTGCAAGGTGCGCAGGTAGAGCGGGTCGTCATCGACCAGCAGGCCGTGGGTGGCAGCAGCATTCATGGACTTACCTCAATGTTGTTCAACGGCAGGCGAAAGCCGACGCGTGCTCCCTGGCCTTCGGCCGGGCGCATCCACAATTCGCCGTGCAGACGCTCAATGGTGGCATGCGACAGTGCCAGACCGACACCCATGCCGTTGCTTTTGCCGCTGTTGAACAAGGTGCCGGGCAGGGCGGCATCATTGGCGTTGAAGCCGGGGCCGTAGTCGCGTACCTCGCCATACAGCTGGCCTTCGTGGATGCGGATGTCCAGGTCGATCTGTGCACGCCCAGCATGTTCGCCGGCATCGGCGGCATTGTTCAGCAGTACCTGTAGCAGATGGCCGATGCCAGGATCCAGTTTCAGGTGTAGTGGCGCATCCGGGTTGCGCCGCAACTGGATGGTCGGGCGCACCAGTCGCCATTGTTCGAGCACGCTGGCGATGGACACCGGTGCGCGGCTGCCGGCACCTTCAGCTGGTGCTGCCAATGCCAACACCTTCTCCCGACACTGCACCAGCAGCTCGCGCAGGGTCTCCAGGTCGTCGCGCATTTCCGGGGTGGCGGCGCCTTGCTCGACGATGTCGTCGGTGAGCAGTGTCATGGTCGCCAGCGGCGTGTTGAGTTCATGGGCGACAGAGGCGGCATGCGTGGCCAAGGCGACAATGCCTTCGTTGCGGACGAAGCGTTCGCGCAACATCGCCAACTGGTTCTCGCGCTCGCGCAAGGCCGCAGCCAAGCGGGTCGAGAACACCAGCACCACTACGCTGGACAACAGGAAATTGGCCGCCGCCCCCCACAGGTGCAGGCTCATGGTGTCGAAGTAACCGCCTTCCAGCGGCAGGCCGAATACCGCACTCAGTGCATACCCGCCCACGCAGGCGGCGGCCACGGCGTGCGTCCAGCGCAGCGGCAGTGCCAGCGCGGCCAGCGCGATCAGGATCAGGAACAGCGAGCCGAACGGATTGGCGATGCCGCCGCTCCAGCCCACCATCCAGGTCAGTACTGTGACATCGACAAGGATATGGCCGAAGGCGGTGACCGGTGCCGGGTCGGTGTCATGTACACGCAGCTGCACGTACAGGTTGAACAAGGCAAGCACAGCGACGCCGGCCCACAGCGGCTCCTGCGGCAGTTCAAGGCCCAACAGCCAGGTGGCGACAAGAATGGTGGCGGCCTGACCTGCAGTGGCCAGCCAACGCAGGCTGCACAGGGTGCGAAGAAAAGAGGTGTCTCGGGTTTCCATGGCGCAATCGTATGCTGTCGCGGTGGCTACCACGCAATCCAAGGTTCATCCCGTACGGGTGGCTGGCGCGCTAAAATGGGCAATGCATGACGCCGTGACCCGCCCAACACCGCCCACCGACGCTACCGCGTGGCCCCGCCGCATCACCCAGTCCGTCGCTATCGGCGGGGTAAAGGTGGGCGGAGGTAATCCCGTGGTCGTGCAGTCGATGACCAATACCGATACCGCCGATGTGGCTGCCAGTGTCAAGCAGGTGGCCGAACTCTGGCGCGCGGGCTCGGAGATGGTGCGACTGACCGTCAACAATCCTGAATCGGCCGCGGCTATTCCGCGCATCGTCGAGAAGCTGGCGATGATGGGCATCGAGGTGCCGCTGATCGGCGACTTCCATTACAACGGCCACCAGTTGCTGACCGGCGCGCCTGCCTGCGCCGAGGCGCTGGCCAAGTACCGCATCAATCCGGGTAACGTCGGCTTCGGCAAGAAGAAAGACACCCAGTTCGCGCAGCTGATCGAGTTCGCCATCAAGTACAACAAGCCGGTGCGCATTGGCGCCAACTGGGGCTCGTTGGATCAGGCCCTCGCCGCCAAACTGATGGATGAGAACAGTCAGCGTGCGCAGCCTTGGGATGCCGGGCGGGTATTGCGTGAGGCCTTGATCCGCTCTGCGTTGGATTCGGCCGAGACCGCAGTTGAACTCGGCCTGCCGCGCGATCGCATCGTGTTGTCGGCCAAGGTCAGCGGCGTGCAGGAATTGATCGCCGTGTACCGCGATCTGGCGCAGCGCTCGGACTTTGCCCTGCATCTGGGTCTGACCGAGGCCGGCATCGGCAGCAAGGGCATCGTCGCTTCGTCGGCGGCGCTGGCGGTGTTGATGCAGGAAGGTATCGGCGACACCATCCGTATCTCGCTGACGCCCGAGCCGGGCCAGTCGCGCACGCAGGAAGTCATCGTCGCCCAGGAGTTGTTGCAGACCACCGGTCAGCGCGCTTTCACGCCAATGGTCACCGCCTGCCCGGGCTGCGGCCGTACCACCTCCGAGTTCTTCCAGGAGCTGGCCAAGGTGGTGCAGAACCACGTGCGCGAAAAGATGCCGGTGTGGCGCGTCAGTCACCCGGGTGCGGAGAACATGACGCTTGCGGTGATGGGCTGCATCGTCAACGGCCCCGGTGAGTCGCGTCACGCCAACATCGGCATTTCGCTGCCGGGTACTGGCGAAACCCCGGCCGCGCCGGTGTTTGTCGACGGCGAGAAGAAGATCACCCTGCGCGGTGACAACATCGCCCACGAGTTCGTCGCCTTGATTGATGACTATGTCGAGACCCGCTATGCCCGAAGCTCCGGCTGATTCCCGGAGCGAAGCTGCCGGTTTACGTCGTTGGCTCGCCCACAATGCGTGGCGGCTGCTGGTGTTGTTCATTGGTGTGCTGCTGCCCTTGGCCGGCTTCGTGGCCTTGGCCGACGAGATCCACGAGGCCGAGGCCTTCCATTTCGACGCGGCCCTGCTGCTGCGCATGCATGCGATGGCCACACCCGGCCTGAATGACTTCTTCGTGTTGATGTCCGAGCTGGGCTACCAGTGGGGCGTCATTCCCTTGGATATCCTGATCGTGGCCGTGCTGCTATTGCAGCGCCATTGGCGCAAGGCCGCATTCGCGGCGACGGCGTTCATTGGTTCGGCGCTGTTGAACCTGGGCAGCAAGCAGATCTTCCAGCGCGAACGCCCGAGCCTGTGGGAGTCGATTGCACCGGAAAGCACGTTCAGCTTCCCCAGCGGGCATGCGATGGGCTCGATGACCCTGGCGCTGACCCTGGTGTTTTTGACCTGGCGCACACGCTGGCGTTGGCCGGTGGTGGCGGTTGTCAGTGGTTTTGTCGTCTCGGTCGGCCTGTCACGGATCTACCTGGGGGTGCATTACCCCTCGGATATCCTCGGCGGCTGGTGTGCCGCAACGATCTGGGTTACAGGCGTGTATATGGTGATGTTCCGCCGACGCTGGTCCTTGCCCGCGCCCTGAGGTGCACTGCAATTGGTAATGTCCAAAAGGTAAGAGAAGTCCTAAGTCATTGGACGAATTGACCTGATGGATACAGTATTGGCTGCGACGGCATAGTGAGCTCGCCAGCCGCAGGCGCATAAACAGCATCATCCTGATGCTCAAAACTACAGATACATTTCCTGCGAGCGGGTGTCCGATAGAGCCCAGTTGGGCCACTTCTGCTTGATAATACACATGGCCTTGCCATGAGGGACGGGGGAGGGCCGTCGCCTCGCATGCTCGGATTTTGCCGCGCCCAAGGCTTCAACTGTCACCTCGCCGCGAGGAATCCTTCATGACCATCAGCGTTTTTCTTATCGATGACCACGCACTTGTGCGCACGGGCATTCGGATGATTCTTTCGGGGCAAACCGGGATAGAAGTCGTCGGTGAAGCGGACAGCGGCGATGTCGCGCTGCCGCAGATCCGGCGGCTGAAGCCGGACGTCGTACTGTGTGACCTGCATCTTCCTGGGCTCAGTGGCTTGGAGATCACCGAGCGCATCGTCAAGGGCGATCACGGCACCAAGGTAATCATCGTTTCCGTGCTGGAAGATGGGCCGATGCCCAAGCGCTTGCTGGAGGCGGGTGCTTCCGGCTACGTGGGCAAGGGTGGGGATTCGAAAGAGCTGATCCGCGCTGTGCATGACGTTGCCATCGGCAAGCGTTATCTGGCCACCAGCATTGCGCAGAATCTGGCGCTGTCCAATCTGGAAGGCGGCGCATCGCCGTTCGACCTGCTCTCGCCGCGTGAACTTGAAGTGGCCTTGTTGCTGATCCAGGGGCACCGTCAGGAAGAAATCGCTCGTCGCCTGAGCCTCAGTGCCAAGACCGTGAATACCCATAAGGCGCGCCTGTTCCAGAAGTTGGGCGTGCAGGACAACATCGCTCTTGCCCGGCTTGCCGCGCAGTATGGCGTGGGCGATCCCAGCAAGGCGATCTGAGCGGAGAGGGCTTCTGGCAGGCATTGTTCTGCAGAAGGGGGCCCTTCGAATGCAGTTGAATCAAAGAGAGCGCAGCGGCAACGTTGCGCTCTCTTTGTTTGTACGCGTTATGTGCTGGACAGGTCGAACGTGGGCGATGCGGGTGATGCAGCAGCCCAGCGTTTGTCTGTGGGAGCGGCGTGAGCCGCGAAGCTGGAGTTGCCTAAGCTCCTTGCAGCTGTGCCATCTGATGATATGCGTGCTTCGCGGCTGACACCGCTCCCGCAAGAGCGCAGCGCGGGTGCTGTTGGCCGAGCGCAATGCTGTTCACTTCAGTGACGCAGGTGGTGCACCAGCTTGGAGTTTGCCTGCGGGAGCGGTATGAGCCGCGAAGCTGGCGTTGCTTGGATCCTTGGTGCCTATGTCATCCGATGATGTGCGAGCTTCGCGGCTGACGCCGCTCCTACAAAGAATCCGCCACTCAATCCGCATCACGGTCGCAGCGATTCCCTCGCCCAGAAACGCAGAAAGCGGCCCGGAGGCCGCTTTCTGCTTTCACACACGCTGGACGGATCAGCCGTTACGCGGCTGGTCGTCTTCCTGCTTCTCGGCGTCAACTTCCGTAGCGACGCTCTCGGCATGTACGGCCGGAGCCGCGACGACGACCGGTGCCGGTGCTGCGTTCTCGACGACCGGCTTTTCAGCGCTCTCCTCAACAACCGTGGTCTGGGCGAACAGCTGCCCGTTCTCCGGTGCTGCGGGTTCCGGTGTTGCAACTACTACCGGTTCCGGCTGCAGCGTGCTGACCGGGGTCGGCACTTCGCTGATCGGTGCAACAGCTGCGGCCTGCTCGATCGGTGCAGCGGCAACTGCCGGTGCACTGACAACCACCGGAGCAGCGACAGGCGCTTCGACCACGGCGGCAACCGGGGCTGCGATGACGGCTTCGGCGACGGCCTCTGCCGGGGTAGCGATTACCTGCTCGGCCTTGACCACTGCCGGTTCGGCGGCAGCTGCCACCTCGACGGGAGCTGCTGCTGCCGGTGCGGTCACTTCGACAACGGCTGCTTCAACAGCAAGCACTTCGACATCAGCGGCAGGTGCTGCGGCAACAACCGCAACAACGGCTGCAGCTGCTTGTACCGGTGCAGCAACAGCCGGCTTGGCTGCTACTGGCGCGGAAGCCGGGGCGGCCGGGGTTGCGGGCTCGTCATCGAACTCGAACTCGGGCTGGCTGCTGGCGGGCTTGGCCGGAGCTTCATTGACTTCGCCATCGGCATCATCAAAACCGTCCAGACCGTCCTCGTCACCGCCTAGGTTTTCACCGCCGGCGGCACCTTCACCGTTGCCACGGCGACGACGACGGCCACCACGGCGACCGCGACGACGACGACCACCGGCTTCACCGGCAGCTTCTTCGCCTGCAACCGGGTTGCCGTTCTCATCGACGACCACGGCCACTGCTGGCTGCTCTTCGGAGACGACCGCCGGCTTGGCGATCTCGGCAGCGATGTTGGTGTCCTTCATCACGGCATCGGTGTTGGCAACGGCTTCGTTGGCAACAATCGCTGCTGCGGCGGCGACCGGTGCTGCGACGGCCGGTGCAGCTGCTCGAGCGGCTTCCTGCTGTGGCTGCTGCTGGCGTGCGGGCTTCTCACCCTGCACGTTCTGCTGCTGGGCCTGCTTGTCGGCGTCCTGCTGCGGCTTGGGCTGCTTCGGCTGCTTGGGCTGTTTGGCCTGCTGCTGCTCGTTGTTGCGCTGCTGCTTGGGCTGCTGTGCCTGCTCGCCGCGCGGCTGCTCATTGCGCTGCTTGGGTTGCTGCTGGGCGTTGTTCTGCGCCTGCGGCTGGGCCTGCTGCTGCGGCTTGTCGGCGTTCTGGCGACGATCTTCGCGGCGCTGCTCATCACGGCGGTTGCCGTTGGCGTTGCCACCCGCATTTGCATTGCCGTTGCCACCGCGACCCTGCTGGCCGTTGCGGCCGTCACGGCGCTGGTTGCCGCGCTCGTTGCGGTTGTTGCGGCCGTTGTCCTGGCGTTGCGGCTGGGCCGGTTGTGCGGCCGGAGCCGGTTCGCCGCCGAACACGCGCTTCAGCCAGCCCATCACGCCGCCAGCGGCGGGAGCGACAGGTGCGGCAACCGGTGCCGGAGCCGGGGCGGCTTCGACGACTTCACGGATCGGCGCAGGCTGGCTGTGCTTGACGTGGGTCACGGCCGGTGCCGGGATGTTCAACTGGGCCTTGGTCAGTGCATGCACCGGCAGCTTGCGCGGGGTGCCGCGCTGGTAGCTGGGCTTGTTCGACTCTTCACCCAGCTCGTTGTCGCGCAGGCGCGTGACTTCGTAATGCGGGGTGTGCAGCTGCTCATCGGCAACGATGACGATGGGCGCGTCGTGGCGCTGCTCGATTTCACGCAGGGCGCTGCGCTTCTCGTTGAGCAGGTAATTGGCGATCTCGACCGGGGCCTGCACCAGCACCTGTCCGGTGTTTTCCTTCATCGCATGCTCTTCGGCAACGCGGATGATGGACAGCGACAGCGACTCGATGCTGCGCATGCGGCCTTGGCCGTCACAACGCGGGCAGACGATCTGGCTGGATTCGCCCAGGCTCGGACGCAGGCGCTGGCGGCTCATTTCCATCAGGCCGAAGCGCGAGATGCGGCCCAGCTGGACGCGGGCGCGGTCGTACTTCAGCGCATTCTGCAGGCGGTTTTCGACTTCGCGCTGGTGCTTGCTGGAGGACATGTCGATGAAATCGATGACCACCAGGCCGCCCAGGTCGCGCAGGCGCAGCTGGCGGGCGACTTCTTCGGCCGCTTCCAGATTGGTCTGGAAGGCGGTGTCTTCGATGTCGCTGCCCTTGGTGGAGCGGGCCGAGTTGACGTCGACCGCGGTCAGCGCTTCGGTCTGGTCAACCACGATCGAGCCGCCGGACGGCAGGCGCACGTTGCGCTCGTAGATCGCCTCGATCTGCGATTCGATCTGGAAGCGGTTGAACAGCGGGATGTCGTCTTTGTAATGCTTGAGCTTGCGCAGGGTCTGCGGCATCACCTGCTGCATGAAGTCGCGTGCGGTCTCGTACAGCTCTTCGGTGTCGACCAGGATCTCGCCGACGTCCGAACGCAGGTAGTCGCGCAGGGCGCGCACGATCAGGCGCGATTCCTGGTAGATCAGGAACGGGGCCGGCTTGGTCAGTGCGGCTTCGGCGATCGAACGCCATACCTGCAACAGATAGTCCAGATCCCACTGCAGCTCTTCGGCATCGCGGCCAACGCCGGCGGTGCGGATGATCACGCCCATGTCGTCGGGGATGTTCAGCTTGTCCAGCGCTTCCTTCAGGGCAGCGCGGTCTTCACCCTCGATGCGACGGGACACGCCGCCGGCAGAGGGGGAGTTCGGCATCAGCACCATGTAGCGGCCGGCCAGGGAGATGAAGGTGGTCAGGGCGGCGCCCTTGTTGCCACGCTCTTCCTTGTCGACCTGCACGACGATTTCCTGGCCTTCGCGCAGGAGCTCTTTGATGGAGGCCTTGTTGTGGTCCACGCCCGCCTGGAAATAGTCGCGGGAGATTTCCTTGAGCGGCAGGAAGCCATGGCGGTCGCCGCCGTACTCGACAAAGGCAGCCTCGAGCGATGGCTCAAGACGGGTGATACGGCCCTTGTAGATGTTGGACTTCTTCTGTTCCTTGGACGGTTGCTCGATGTCGATGTCGTACAGGTTTTGCCCGTCGACGATGGCCACGCGCAGTTCTTCAGCCTGCGTGGCATTGATCAGCATTCGCTTCATTGTGCGTTCCTCGCGCGCTGCTACCGCGCGGAACGCCATGGGGTTTCGCCTCTGGACACGGTTCGCCGCCCATTCGCGCAGGCGCGGGCAGGGCGGCTTGGGTTTCCAGCGCTACGACACCACGGCAGGCCGCGGGAGCGCTTCTTTCTTGTTTTTAGGTGTTTCAGGGCCGGCGGCCGCCCGCGGCCGTGGCCGATGGCGTCGCGCGGGACATGGGTTTCGTCCAGCTCGGATGCTTTTTTGGCATCCGGCGATGGCCGGGAACGCCGACGAGCCGCTAACATGGCCGCCCCGGGGGCGGTGGCCGCGCACTGTGCCGGATTCGTAGGGAGCGGGGCTTCTGGCCCTGACCAACTTCCAACGAAATCAAACCCTTATATCGCCCCCCGAGTGTAGCAGAATAAATAGGCCGATGACTGATTCCGACAAGCCCCAAGCACCGCCTGCCGCCAAAAGCAGCGTGCGCATGATCAAAGTGCCCGAAGACAGGGCAGGACAGCGACTGGACAACTTTTTGTTGGGTCAGCTGAAGGGCGCACCACGCAGCCTGGTCTACAAACTGGTCCGCAGTGGCCAGGTCCGTGTGAATGGCGGCCGCGCCAAGGCCGACCGCAAGCTGGATGGCGGTGAAGAGGTGCGTATCCCGCCGGTCAATCTCAATGAGATTGGAGACAAGGCACCGCCACCGAGCAGCTTCCTGCAGCGTATGGAAGAAGCCATCGTCTTCGAGGACGCCAAGCTGTTGGTGATCAACAAGCCGACCGGTGTCGCCAGCCACGGTGGCAGCGGTATCAGCCACGGCGCGATCGAGACCATGCGCGCGCTGCGGCCGAACATGAGCCTGGAACTGGTGCACCGGTTGGACCGGGACACCTCCGGCCTGCTGATCCTCGCCAAGAAGCGTTCGGCTTTGGTCGAACTGCAGGCATTGCTGCGTGAAGACCATGGCGGCATCCAGAAGCGCTACCTGACCTTGCTGGCCGGGCGCATGCCCGACGGCGTGATGAGTGTGGACGCCCCGCTGCACGTCGGCCTGCGTCAGGGCGGCGAGCGCCATGTTCAGGTGAACGCGATCGGCAAGCCGTCGCTGAGTCATTTCAAGGTGTTGGAGCGTCGCGGCGGGCAGTCCTACTGCGAAGTCAGGATCGAAACCGGCCGCACCCATCAGATCCGTGTACACGCCCAGCACATCGGTCATCCGGTCGCCGGTGACGACAAGTACGGCGATCCTGCAGTCAACAAGCGCTTTCGTGAGCAGATCGGGCTTAAGCGTCTGTTCCTGCACGCGGCCTCGCTGGAGTTTGCGCTGGATGGCGGCAAGACACCTTATGTATTGAATGCGCCGCTGCCGCAGGATCTGGTTGAGGCGATGAACAGGCTTTGAGGGTCTGACGCCGGGATCGGGGGGGCAAGGGTTTGTGGGAGCGGCGTGAGCCGCGAAGCCGACCTTGCTTGGACCCCCGGCAACCCGGAGATCTGATGATGTGTGGGCTTCGCGGCTAACGCCGCGCCCACAACAGATCCAGTTCCAGATTTGGGGCGGTTGCCAGTCGCTCCCAGCCTCCTACCACTTGAACAGCACAAGACTCACGGCGATCGTCGCCATGCCGATCACCAGTCCGTACACGGTCTCGTGGCCCTTGGCATAACGCTTGGCTGCCGGTAGCAGTTCATCCAGGGCCAGGAACACCATGATTCCCGAGATCAGCCCGAACACCGCACCGAAGGTAGCGTGGGACAGCGAGCCGGCCAGGGCGAAGTAGCCGATGGCGGCGCCAACCGGCTCGGCCAGCCCCGATAGCAGGCTGGCGAAAACCGCATAGGACTTGCGCCCGGTGGCGAAGTACACCGGTACCGCGATGGCGATGCCTTCCGGGATGTTGTGGATGGCGATGGCGAAGGCCAGCGGCAGGCCGACCGACGGGCTTTCGAGGGTGGCGAAGAAGGTCGCCAGGCCTTCCGGGAAGTTGTGGGCGGTGATAGCCACTGCGCTGAGCAAGCCGACCCGGCGGATGTTGCTGCGGGTCTTTTCCTTGAAGGCCGGGTCCTGCTTGTCCAGGGTTTCGTGCGGGTTGGGCACGAAATGGTCGATCAACACCACCAGCAGCACGCCGCCCAGGAACCAGAGCGTGCCGTAGGTGAAGCCGAGACGGTCGCCATAAGCCAAGGCGAACGAGGCCACGGACTTGTTCAGGATCTCCGATAACGACACATAGACCATCGCGCCGCCGGCGAAGGCCAGGCCAAAAGCCAGCAGGCGCGGGTTGGGTCGCCTGGAGAACACCACCATCAGGCTGCCGACGGTGGTGGCCAGGCCGGCGGCCAGGGTCAGCCCGAAGGCCATCCATAGGTTTTCAGGGGTAACTGGATGCATCAGCCGCGATCAGCCGCCGCGCCTGGCGCGTTCTTCAATGGCGAAGCACTCATTCGGCTTGGGATCCGGCGGGTTGAAGCTGACCGGCACCTGGATGGTGGTAGGCACCGGTTGGCCGTTGCGGGTGGCCGGGTTGAACTTCCACTCGCGCACGCGGCGCGCGGCGGAGTCGTCCAACTGGCTGTTGCCACTGCTGGTGACCAGCGATACCTCGGTAGGTGTGCCCTGCGGGCCAACCACCACGCGCAACACGCTCTTGCCGCCAACCCCGGTGCAGGCCAGTTCGGCCGGGTAATCCGGCGGCGGGGTCTGTACGGCGGCCACTTCGGTCGGGGCGATCACCGGCGCGTCGGGTTGATTGGAGGAGTTGCAGGCGCTCAGTGCAGCCACGGTACCCATTGCAGCGAACAGCAGACGCAGTTTCATGTCATTGCTCCGTTAGTGCGGATGCCTTGGCGGCACAGATGAAGTCGTTTTCGCTCAGCCCGCCCACGTCGTGGGTGGAAAAGCGCACAACGGCGCGGTCGTAGTGCACGCCCAGGTCTGGGTGGTGGTCTTCGCGATGCGCAACCCAGGCCAGCGCGTTCACGAACGCCATGGTGCCGTGGTAGTTGTCAAAGCGGAATGTACGGGTAAGGGCCTGGCCATTTTCGGCCAGCTCCCAGCCCGGAACCTGCGGCAGCAACTCGGCAACGCGGGCCTGGCTGAGGCGATATTCGCTGCCCCGGCGCGGACTGCAATGCGCTTGTGCCAGCGGGACAAGATCAGGGGCCATACAAACCTCCATAACAGATGACTGAACTGTGCCGCCGTTGGAATCACTGTCCCATCGGTGGCAACCAAGACACGGCTAGAATACCCGCATGATCCAGATATCAGATACCGCCCAAACGCATTTCCGCAAGTTGATCGAACGCGAGGCCGTGCCCGGTATGGGCGTGCGCCTGAGCGCGATGGACCCCGGAACCCCCACCGCCGATGCGCGCCTCGAATTTGCCGAGCCGGCTGACCTGCTCGGTGATGAGTGGGCCGTGGACTGCGATGGCTTCACCTTGTATATCGCTGCCACCAGTGTGGCGTGGTTGGACGGCGCCGAGATCGACATCGTCACCCAGGCTGCCGGTACCCAGCAGCTGACCATCAAGGCGCCCAAGATCAAGGGCGAAGCCCCGGGTGATGCAGCGTCCATCGTCGAGCGTGTGCGCTGGGTGATTGAAAACGAAATCAACCCGCAGCTAGCCTCGCATGGCGGCCGCGTCGCAGTACAGGAAGTGTCGGCCGACGGCGTGGTATTGCTGCGCTTCGGCGGTGGCTGCCACGGTTGCGGCATGGCGGATGTGACCTTGAAGCAGGGGATCGAGAAGACCTTGATGGGCCGGGTGCCGGGCATTACCGCCGTGCGTGACGCCACCGACCACGAAACCGGTCAGGCCCCGTATATTCCGCGCGACGGCGCGGGCTGAGCCGCTACCACGCATGCCGGTGACATCGGTTACCGAGCTGATCAATCTGCTGGCCTCGCGCCGGCAGACCAGCATCCTGCACGATCGCCGCACCGGCATGCCGTATAGCTGGAGCAATTGGCTGCGCACGCGTGTATCCAAGGGGCTGTCCGCCTTTGTCGATGCCGATGCTGCTGAAGCCATGGCTGCTCGACCGCCGCGCCCACGCGAGGCAGCAGCTACACCGTTGCCGTTGTGGCAACACATCGTGTTGCTGTTCTGGAATGGTGGTGAGCCGCCGCCACGCGATCAGCGTGGCCTGCGTTGGTTTGCCGGGTTCTTCAGTGCCGGCCTGCATGTGCTGTTTGCGTTGCTGTTGCTGTGGGTGGCGCTGGTGCGCAGCAACGTGCCGGAGCAGAGCGCCGAAGAAGGCGAGCGCGTGCAGGTGGAGTATGTCGGGCGCGGTACGCCGGACGAAGAGGGCGGCGGTGCCCCGCAGGCGGCCGAGGCGACGGGTGCGCAGGCGGCAGTTGCAGCGCAGTCCGGCGCTGCTGCGGCCGAGCCATCGACGCCATCGACACGGGAATCGGTTGAGGCCCCGGCTGCAAGCGCTGCGCAGGCCGATGCGGCGTCTGTTGAGCCAACATTCGAGCCTGAGTCGATGCAGATTGATGCATCCAAGCCAGTGCCGCAGCCACCAACCGCCAGCGAGCAGCCGCTGCAGGTGACGGAGACAAACCGGCCGACCAGCGAGTTCGTGGTACCCCCAGCCACGGTCACTGCGCCTGCGTTGCGCAGCAGTCAAGCCCAGGTGCGCGAACGCACGATCGAAACCGCGGTTGATCGTCCGCAGCCAACCCTGGCGCTACGCCAGCCTGCGGATGTTGCTGTGCAGCTGCGTTCGACCCAGGTGCAGGTGCGCGAACGCCAGATCGAAGTGGCCACGCAGCAACCAGTAGCGGTAGCTCAGCCACGAACGCGCGAAACGCAGGTGCAGATTCGCACGCCTGAGATTGGCGTGCGCGAACGTCAGGTTGAAACCGCAACGCAGGAATCGGTGGCGATGGCGGCGCTGCCATCGCGCGCTGCCCAGGTACAAGTAAAGACGCCGACGATGGCGGTGCGTGAGCGTGCGGTGCCCGGTGTACCGGACAAGCCCGCCGCGCAGGCGGCGACGTCCGCAGCTGCTACGACGCAGGCATCAACCGCATCCACCAGTCCGTCGCGCGCTGGTGGGCAGCCGACCGCAGCCAATGCCAGTCCGCGGCCCGGAACAAGTGCTGGTGCGGGCCCCAAGCCACAGGATCGCAGCGGTGGTTGGGCAACACCGAGTCGTGGCGATGACTGGGGTGCATCACAGCGTCAGGTTGCCGGCAACGCTGGTGGTCAGGCTGACAAGGGCACAGGGCTGTTCAATGCCGATGGCAGCGTAAAGCTGGGCGGCAACGAAGGGCAGGCGCAGGACGCGGCCAAGCGTGGCGCGCCGGGCGGTGACGCCGACACCTGGAGCCGTGAGCGCATTGCCGAGTCAGGCACCTGGCTCAAGCGCCCGCCGTATGACTACACGCCAACCTCGTTCGACAAATACTGGGCTCCAAACGAGTCCTTGCTGGCCGAGTGGGTGCGCAAGGGCATCAAGAGCGTGGAGATCCCGATCCCCGGCTCAAAGAGCAAGATTTCCTGTGTGGTGTCGATGCTGCAATTCGGCGGCGGCTGCGGCTTGACCAACCCGAACATGCAGGAGCAGCCGGCAGAAGCAAGGCCGCCACCGGATATCCCGTTCAAGAAAGAGCTGCAGGAACCCCACGGCAGCCGTGTAAAGGTGGATCCCGGCTCACGGCGCGCGGCCCGCGGGGGGCCGCGGTCGTTGGTTGGTTGGTGGGAGCGGCGTACGCCGCGAAGCAGGTACATCATCAGATGGCACGGATGCCCAGAGCCCCAACAATGTCAGCTTCGCGGCTTACGCCGCTCCCACAAGCAGTCTCAAACGCATCGGGAGTTGACCAATAAACAACAAAGCCGCCTTTGGGCGGCTTTGTTGTTTCAAGTGCGGTGTTGCAACGGCTGTTGTCAGTCCACGCCGTGCAGGTCGCGCAACTGGCTGGGGCGCGAACCGAAGTAGGCGGCCAGATCAGCAATGTCCTGGTCGCTGAGCTTCTGCGCCTGCGGGGTCATCAGCATGTGGTCGCGGGTGCTTGCCCGGTAGGCCTGCAGCGCGTGGGCGAGGTAGTCGCCGTATTGGCCGCCGAGCTTGGGATAGGTCGGGTCGATCGGGTTGTTGCCGTCGGCGCCGTGGCAGTCGATGCAGCTCTGCCCGGTGGCCTTGCCCTTTACGGCAGCCAGATGCTCACCGGCGGCGATGCGGCCAGCGGGCAAGCCTGCTGAGGAACTGGAGCCGTGTTCTCCGCTGGCATGGCCCGGGTCGGCCGCGGACTTTCCGCTGGACTCGACCTCCGACTGCGTACAGGCAGCCAGACCCATGGCGGCGAACAGGGCGATGGACAAACGCAGTGCGTGCGTGGCTTTCGTCATGGTCGGCGCTTATTTGAGGGTGGACAGGTAGGCGGAGAGATCAGCAATGTCCTGCGGGCTGAAACTCATCGATTGCGCCTGCATCGTTGGATGCTTGCGCTTGCCTTCGCGGTACTCGGTCAGCGCCTGGGTCAGGTATTGCGGCGACTGCCCACCGATCTTCGGCACACGGTAGCTGGGGTAGGCGTTCTTGTAGCCGGTGATGCCGTGGCAGCCCTGGCAGGTATAGGCCAGGGTCCGGCCGGTAGCGGCATTGCCAGTGCTGGCTGGCGCCGGTGTGGCGGCAGGGGCAGCAGCGGCGGGGGCGACGGCGGGTGTAGCAGACTGCGGATCAGCTTGGGCGGCCCCGAAGGTCAGGGCAAAAGCCAGAGCGAAACAAGCGGCGAGCGGCTGCGAGCGCATGGTTTCCTTATCCGGTGAGCGGGTCTGGGGTTCCGCCGTGGGATACGGAACGGGCCGAGTATAGCCCGCGTATTTACCCGTTCGGAACAGGGGCTTGGATGCTGCAATGCGGTAGGCGGAAGCAAAGGTGCAGGTACCCATGACTTTCGGGGCATGGTGTAGACGTGGGGTGGTGCAATACTTTGCTACAACACCTGCCTACGCATCCCCAGGGACAAGACGATGTCGCGACTTTTCACTCTGCACGCCCGCACCGGAAGCTGCGCTGCTGCACTCCTGATCACCACTTCCCTGTTGCTCGGCGGCTGCAAAGCCGGTGGCGAGGAAGCCAAGGCCAAGACGCCGGATGAGCAGAAGGCCAGCGACGCCGTACCGGTGGAAGTGGCCAAGGCCGAGCGCCGTGCCATTGCCGCCAGCTATACCGGCACCGCGGCGCTGGAGCCACGCGCTGAATCCCAGGTTGTCGCCAAGACCTCCGGTGTGGCGCTGGCGGTGCTGGTCGAAGAAGGCCAGCAGGTCCGCGCCGGGCAGGCACTGGTTCGGTTGGACCCGGATCGTGCGCGCCTGAGCGTTGCGCAGAGCGAGGCGCAGATGCGCAAGCTGGAGAACAGCTATCACCGTGCGGAGAAGCTAGTGCAGCAACAGCTGGTCAGCGCCGCCGATGTGGACCAGCTGCGCTATGACCTGGAGAACGCGCGGGCGATGTACCGGATGGCGACGCTGGAGTTGTCCTACACGACGGTGGTCGCGCCGATCAGCGGCGTGGTCGCTTCGCGCGACATCAAGCCGGGCAACTTCGTGCAGATCAACTCGCCGATCATCCGCATCGTCGACAGTGCCCAGCTCGAAGCCACGCTCAATGTGCCCGAGCGCGAGATCGCCAAGCTCAAGCCGGGCCAGGCGGTGTCGCTGCAGGTTGATGCGCTGCCGGGCAAGCCGTTCACCGGCACGGTGGACCGCGTTGCGCCGGTGGTCGACAACGGCACCGGTACCTTCCGCGTGGTGACTACGTTCACCGGCGAAGACGCATTGCAGGCCGGTATGTTCGGCCGCCTGAGCATCAACTATGACCAGCGCGCCGATGCGTTGGTGGTGCCGCGCACCGCGCTGCTGGAGGACGGTGGCAAGCCGGCGGTCTATGTTGTGCGTGACGGCAAGGCCGTGCGTACCGAGTTGGCCTTGGGTTACGACGATGCCGGCTTCATCGAGGTGCGCAATGGTCTGAAGCAGGGTGATGAAGTCGTCATCGCCGGCAAGGCTGCACTGCGCGAAGGCAGTGCAGTGCAGGTGATCGGCAAGGAGAAGGCAGTGGCAGCGGCGGCCAAGGCGCCGGCAGCTGCACAGGCGACCAAACAATGAGTGACCACGGACCGTCGGCTTCCGGCGGTGGCTTCGATCTGATCGAATTCGCCACCCGCCGCCGCGTCACCATCGCGATGATGACGCTGACCCTGGTGTTGTTTGGCCTGATCTCGCTGTCCAGCCTGAAGGTCGAACTGCTGCCGGATCTGAGCTATCCCACCCTGACCGTGCGTACCGACTACGAAGGTGCAGCGCCGGCCGAGGTGGAAACCTTGATTTCGCAGCCGGCCGAAGAGGCGCTGGGCATCGTCAAGGGTCTGCGCAAGCTCAAGTCCATTTCCCGCACAGGTCAGAGCGACGTGGTGCTGGAATTCGCCTGGGGCACGGACATGCAGCAGGCCGGGCTGGACGTGCGCGACAAGATGGAGACGCTGCAGCTGCCGCTGGAGGCCAAGCCGCCGGTACTGCTGCGCTTCAATCCCTCGACCCAGCCGATCATGCGGCTGGCACTGTCGTCCAAGCAGGAAGCAGGCAACGACGCCGATGCCGTGCGCCGCCTGATGGAGCTGCGTCGCTATGCCGACGAAGACCTCAAGCGCAAGCTCGAGCCGGTCAGCGGTGTGGCCGCGGTCAAGGTTGGTGGTGGTCTGGAAGATGAGATCCAGGTCGATATCGACCAGCGCAAGCTGGCTGCTCTGGGGCTGTCGTTGGACACGGTGATCCAGCGCCTGCAGCAGGAGAACGTCAATCTTTCCGGCGGTCGACTGGAAGAAGGCTCGCAGCGTTACCTGGTGCGTACCGTCAACCAGTTCGCCACCGTTGAACAGATGCGCGAGATGCTGCTGACCACGGCAAGTGGGTCCAGCACTGCAAGCTCGGCCGGCGAAAACCGCCAGCTGATGTCGGCCATCCTCGGCAGCAGCGATCCCAACGTGATCGCGGCGATGCGCAGCGATGGCAGCAGCAGTGCGCCCAGCGTGCGCTTGAAAGATGTGGCGCAGGTAAGCCAAGGCTATAAGGAACGCGAGGCGGTGATCCGCGCTGGCGGTCATGAGGCTGTTGAGCTTGCGGTTTACAAGGAAGGCGACGCCAATACGGTTTCCACTGCCGATGCGCTGGAAGCCAAGCTCGAAACGATCCGCAAGGAAATGCCCAAGGACATCGAGATGACGATGGTTGAGGACCAATCGGTCTTCATCCGCCACGCCATCAAGGACGTCAAGATCGATGCGGTGATCGGCGGCCTGCTGTCGGTGCTGATCATCTTCCTGTTCCTGCGTGATGGCTGGAGCACGTTCGTGATCTCGCTGTCGCTGCCGATCTCGATCATCGCCACGTTCTTCTTCATGGGCCAGCTCGGCCTGAGCTTGAACGTGATGTCGCTGGGCGGTCTGGCGCTGGCCACCGGTCTGGTGGTGGATGACTCGATCGTGGTGCTGGAGTCCATCGCCAAGGCGCGCGAGCGCGGCATGGGCATCCTGGAAGCGGCGATCAAGGGCACCCGTGAAGTGTTCATGGCAGTGGTTGCCTCGACCCTGACCACCATCGCGGTGTTCCTGCCGCTGGTATTCGTCGAAGGCATCGCTGGCCAGTTGTTCCGCGACCAGGCCTTGACCGTGTCGATCGCCATTGCGGTGTCGCTGGTGGTGTCGATGACGCTGATCCCGATGCTGAGCGCGCTGAAAGGCCGTCCGCCATTGGAGTTCCCGGCCGAGGACCCGCGCGAGCCGTGGCGTCCCGAGAGTCGTTGGAAAAAGCCGGCT
This sequence comes from Stenotrophomonas sp. STEN030, assembly GCF_056759995.1. Taxonomy (NCBI): domain Bacteria; kingdom Pseudomonadati; phylum Pseudomonadota; class Gammaproteobacteria; order Lysobacterales; family Lysobacteraceae; genus Stenotrophomonas; species Stenotrophomonas sp. STEN030. Next base: position 57,187 of record NZ_JBRREB010000004.1, read on the forward strand.
GCCTATGCAGGCCGTGGCATCGGCGCGATGTTCCGCTATGGCTTCTATTTCCTGGCCTGGGGCGTGGTGCGGATCTTCCGTGGCATTGCTGCGGTGGTCGGCCCGGTAATGCGCAAGGCCAGTGATCTGGCGATGGCGCCCTACGGCCGCGCTGAAGCTGCCTATCTGCGCGCGCTGCCGGCGGCGTTGAAGCGTCCATGGCCGATCCTCGGTTTTGCGACCCTGGCCTTTGGCCTGACCTTGGCAGCGTTGCCGTTGCTGGGCGTGGACCTGCTGCCGCAGCTGGCCCAGGACCGCTTCGAGATGACCGCAAAGCTGCCGCCCGGCACGCCGCTGGCGCAGACCGATGCACTGGTGCGCGAAGTGCAGCGCAAGCATGCTGGCGAAGAAGGCGTGCGCCTGCTGTACGGCGTCTCCGGCACCGGTACGCGGCTGGATGCCAGCCCGACCGAGAGCGGCGAGAACATCGGCAAGTTGTCGGTGGTGGTGAATGACACCAAGCTCGAGCCGGCACTGACCGAGAAGCTGCGCGAGACCATGAAGGCATGGCCGTCGGCGCAGGTGGATTTCGCTCGCCCGGAATTGTTCGCGCTGTCGCCGCCGCTGGAAATCGAAATCGAGGGCAATAATCTCGAAGACATCCGTGTCGCCGGCAATCGCCTGGCTGGCATGCTGCGCGAGAACCCGCACTACGCCGACGTCAAGTCGACGGTGGAGCAGGGCTTCCCGGAAATCCAGGTGGTGTTCGACCAGGACCGCGCTGCGGCGTTGGGCCTGACCACACGCCAGATCGCCGATGCGGTGGTCAACAAGGTCAAGGGCAATGTCGCCACCCGCTACAGCTTCCGCGATCGCAAGATCGACGTGCTGGTGCGCGTACAGGAGTCGGAGCGTTCGTCGGTGAACGATATCCGCCGCCTGATCGTCAACCCGACCGGCGCCAAGGCGATCGAACTGGGCTCGGTGGCTGACGTCATCGCCACCACCGGCCCTAGCGAAATCCACCGCGCCAACCAGCGTCGCGTGGCGATTGTCTCGGCCAACCTGCGCGATATCGATCTGGGCAAGGCCATCACCGAAGTGCAGAACATGGTTGCCAAGAATCCGCTGGGCACTGACGTCGGCATGCACATCGGCGGTCAGGGCCAGGAGCTGGGCGAGTCGATCCGCTCTCTGTTGTTCGCCTTCGCCTTGGCAGTGTTCCTGGTCTACCTGGTGATGGCATCGCAGTTCGAATCGCTGCTGCATCCCTTCGTCATCCTGTTCACCATTCCGCTGGCGCTGGTTGGCGCGGTGGCGGCCTTGCTGCTGGCACGTTCTCCAGTATCGGTGGTGGTGTTCATCGGCTTGATTCTATTGGTCGGCCTGGTGGTGAAGAACGCCATCATCCTGATCGACAAGGTCAACCAGCTGCGCGAAGAGGGTGTGGCAAAGCGTGAGGCCTTGGTGGAAGGCGCTCGTTCGCGTCTGCGTCCGATCATGATGACTACGCTGTGTGCGGTGTTCGGCTTCCTGCCGCTGGCCCTGGCCTTCGGTGAAGGTGCCGAAGTGCGCTCGCCAATGGCGATCACGGTGATCGGTGGCCTGCTGGTCTCGACCATGCTGACCCTGCTGGTGATCCCGGTGGTGTACGACCTGCTGGACCGCAAGCCGGATGAGTACTACGCCGAGCGCGGCCGTCGTGCACGTCAGGCGATGGCCCAGGCCGAGCAGGTGCTGAGCCATGAGCAGGACCCCATCGGCGGCATCAAGGACTGAGCGGATGAATATCACCGAGCTGTCCATCCGCCGCCCCGTCACCACCATCATGCTGTTCGTATCGATGGTGGTGATCGGCCTGATCGCTGCGTTCAAGCTGCCGCTGGAGTCGGAGCCGGAAGCATCGATCCCGTTCTTCTTCATTGCACTGCCGTATCCGGGGTCGACCCCGGAAGAAGTGGAGCGCAACCTGCTGCGGCCGGTTGAAGAGGCCATCGCCACGATGCCCGGCATCAAGACGATGAACTCGCGCGCCAACGCCGAAGGCGGCCAGATCCAGGTCGAATTCAGCGATTGGAACCGCGACATCGCCATGGCCGCATCCGAAGCGCGTGAGCGCATCGACGCGGTGCGCGACGAGTTGCCCGACGACTTCCGCCGTTATTACGTGCAGCGCTGGAGTACCAGCGACCAGGAAGCTATCAGCCTGCGTCTGAACAGCGCTGAGGACCTGACCGCGCGCGCTGACATGATCGAGCGTGCCATCAAGCAGCGTCTGGAACGTCTACCCGGCGTGGCCCGCGTCGAAGTGGAAGGCGTGGCCAAGCAGGAAGTGCTGATTGCGTTGGACAAGGATCGCATCAGTGCGCACGGTGTGGCCCTGAACGATCTCGTGCAGAAGCTGCAGGCAGCCAACTTCGCGGTATCGGCCGGGCAGATCACCGAGGACGGCCGCCGCCTGCGCGTGCAACCCAGGGGTGAGCTGTTGGAAGTGCAGGAACTGCGCGACCTGCCGGTCAACAACCGCGGTACCCGCCTGTCCGACATCGCCGAGGTCAGCCTGCAACCGCAGCGCATGAGCTATGTGCGGCGCATGGAAGGCAAGCCCAGCGTGGGCGTGGACATCTACAAGGAGCGCTCGGCGAACCTGGTGGACCTGTCGCGCGCTGTGACCAAGGAGGTCGCGCTGTTGGGCGAGGATCCGGCCCTGCGCGGTGTCGATATCGAGATCGCGTGGGACTCCGGCAAGGCGGTCACCAGTTCGCTGCTTGCGCTGGCCGAGGCGGGGGCGATCGGTCTGTTGCTGTCGGTGATCGTGTTGTACGCCTTCCTGCGCCATTGGCCGTCAACGCTGATGGTGTCGATGGCGATCCCGATCTGTTTCATCATGACGCTGGGCTTCATGTACTTCACCGGCATCAGCCTGAACATCATCTCGATGATGGGCTTGTTGCTGGCGGTGGGCATGCTGGTCGACAACGCCGTGGTGGTGGTGGAGAGCATCTACCAGGAGCGCGAGAAATACCCTGGCAAGCCGGAGATGGCATCCATCATCGGTACCCGCCATGTGGCGATCGCGCTGTCGGCCGGCACCTTGTGCCACTGCGTGGTGTTCCTGCCAATGATGTTCGGCGAGAAGAACATCATCACCATCTACCTGACCCAGCTGGCGCTGACCATCTCCTTCTCGCTGCTGGCGTCGTGGCTGGTGGCGGTGAGCCTGATTCCGATGCTGTCGGCGCGGATGAAGACCCCGCCGGCATTGAAGTCACCATTCATCAGTCGCCTGCAGGCGCGCTATGCGCGGGTACTGCGCTGGACCCTGCAGAACCGTGGCTGGAGCGTGGCAGGCATCGTGCTGGTGTCGGTGCTCAGCGTGTGGCCGATGACCCAGACCACCGGTGGCGGCGATGACAATGATCCGGATGAGATCAACATCTTCTACCAATGGAAGGGGTCTTATTCCAAGGAAGAGATGGGCAAGGAAGTGCAGCGGGTCGAGGACTTCGTCAACGCCAACCGCGACGAGTTCAAGATCAAACGTGTGTACAGCCGTTTCGCCGAGCAGGGCTGGGCGCAGACGCGGCTGTACCTGAGCATCGACGACCGCGAGCAGAGCAAGAAGATCGAGGAAGAGGTGCGCAAGGGGCTGCCACAGTCGGCGCGCGCCAAGATCGGTATCGGCTGGCCAGGCGGCATGGGTAGCGAAGGGCAGGGCCTGCGTTTCAGCCTGGTCGGCGACTCAAGCCAGACCTTGCGCGAGCTGGCCGACGACATCGTGCCGATCCTGGCGCGTAACCCCAAGTTGCGCGACGTGCGTGTGGACGTAGGCGATGCCAATGCCGAGCTGGCGGTGCGGGTCAACCGCGAACGTGCAGCTTCGTATGGCTTCAGTGCCCAGCAGGTGGCGCAGTTCGTGGGGATGGCGCTGCGTGGCTCATCGCTGCGTGATTTCCATCGCGATGACGTCGAGATTCCGGTCAACGTGCGCTTCTCGGGCTCGGAGAACTACAGCATCGAGGACTTGTCTTCCTTCATGGTACGTAGCTCCAGTGGCAAGGAGATCCCGCTGCTGGCGATGGTGGATGTGAACGTCAATCCGGCGGCCAACTCCATCCAGCGCTTGAACCGGCAGACCATGCTGCGGATCGAGGCCGGCCTGGCCAAGGACGTGCCGATGGACCAGGCGCGCAAGTCCGTCGAGGAGACCTTGGATCGCGTGCAGTTCCCGCCGGGCTATGGCTATACGTTCAACGGTGCGGGCTTCAACATCAACTTCGACGGCATGGACCAGATGGTGAGCGCGATCTTCATCGCCCTGATCCTGATGGTGGTGATCATGGCGGCGGTGTTCGAGTCGTTGTTGTTCCCGGCCGCGATCATGTCCTGCGTGCTGTTCTCTATCTACGGTGTGTATTGGCTGTTCTGGCTGACCGGCACCGAGATGAACATAATGGCGGTGATCGGCATCCTGGTGCTGATGGGCGTGGTGGTAAACAACGGCATCGTGATGATCGAGCACATCAACAACCTGCGCCGACGTGGGGTGTCGCGCACGGAGGCCTTGATCGAAGGTAGCCGTGAGCGTCTGCGGCCGATCATGATGACGATGGGCACGGCGATCCTGGCGATGGTGCCGATTGCCTTGAACACGACCACGGCTGATGGCATGCCGCCGTACTACCCGATGGCGCGTGCGATTGCCGGTGGTTTGGCGTTCTCGACGGTGGTCAGTCTGCTGTTCCTGCCGACCATCTATGCGTTGTTGGACGATCTGCGTACGGGCACGGCGCGGTTGGTGCGGCGTGCGCGCGGCTTGCCGCCGGTGGAACATGCGGCTGTTGCAGAGGGTTGATTGCTTGGAGGGCAGGGCGGCTGTAGCTGCTGCGATTGCAAGCAGCGAAGGCAATAGCGACAGCTGAAGCAAGAGCTGCCCTCACCCCTACCCCTCTCCCGCATGCGGGAGAGGGGACAGCCGCAGCAAGAGCCGCAGCAAGAGCCGCAGCAAGAGCCGCAGCAAGAGCCGCAGCAAGAGCCGCAGCAAGAGCCGCAGCAAGAGCCGCAGCAAGAGCCGCAGCAGGAGCCGCAGCCGAAGCGGGAGCCGAAGCAGTAGCAGGAGCCGAAGCGGGAGCCGAAGCAGGAGCCGAAGCTGGTGCTTGAGATGCGGTTTTGGCTACCGTAAGCCGAGGCGGCTGCAGCAGAAGAAGATGTATGAGATCCAATCCCCTCTCCCGTTTACGGGAGAGGGGTAGGGGTGAGGGCGCTTCTACGCTTTTAGCGCTCTACAGCCTCAACGCTTTAAAGCTCTAAAGCTTCAAAGCACCAAAAGCGTCACCCAGCCAACTTCCCATAAACACTGAAGCCGGTAAGCCACAAACCCAGCATGCTGCCCAGATTGGTCAGCATGAAAGTCAGCACGATGCGGGTAACACGATTCCGGTACCAGCCCTTCACACTCTGCGCATCATCACGCAGCTGCAGGAAGTCCTGATACGTTGGCTTGCGCAGCCGGGTCTCCACCAACGCCGAAAATGCACCGGTAGGAATGCTCAAACGGAAAGGCTTGAAAGGCGCAACCACGATCGCGGTCAGAATGCTCAGCGGATGGCTGGCGGCAAGCAGTGCGCCAAGGCCAGCCAAGCCGCCGGTAAACATCGCCCAGGTCAGCAGCATGTCGGCACCCATGCCCATGCCGCCCTTCCAGAAGCCAAAACCAATACCACCCAGCACGATCGCCAGAATACCCAGCGTGATCCAAGGGATGTTGCGTTTCTTCGGCACCGACTCCAGCTGCTCGCGCAGCGGGCCGGGGGCGTCGGTATCGGTTTCCAGATAGCGGGCCAATCCAGCAAGGTGACCCGCGCCAACCACTGCCAGCACATTGCGCTGCTCGCTGTTGTGCTCCTCGCGCAGGCGCGTTGCCATGTAACGGTCGCGCTCGCCGATGATGGCCTGGTACAGCTCCGGGCTTTCGTTGGCGAACTCGCCGAAGCTCGACTCCAGCATGTCGCCCTGCTTGAGCTTCTCGATTTCTTCTTCACCCACATCCTCGGAGGAGAACAGGCCCGCACCCAGACCCATCACCAGCTTCAATTTTCCGAAGAAGCCCAAGCTCTGCGAGGCGCGGCGGAAGGTGAGGCCGACATCGCGGTCGATCAGGTGCACTGGCAGATCATTGGCCTTGGCTAGTTCCACTGCGCGCTTGAGTTCGGCGCCAGGTTCGATGCCGAGTTGCTCGGCGAGGCGACGCTGGTAGGCGGCCAGGGCGAGGTTGGCGGCAAACAGCGCCACGCGACCCTTGCGGATCACTTCGACCAGATCCAGCTGGGCAAGTGCATTGGGATTGGTCAGCGCCTGCAGGCGCTGCGGGTCCAGCTCGACCGCGACCGCGTCGTACTGACCGCTGGCGATAGCCTGCTCAACCGCTTGTACGCTGGCTGCAGAGACGTGGGCAGTACCCAGCAAGGTGTAACGCACGCCGTCGCGTTCAACCACGCGCACGGGTTGGCCGGCCAGCAGTTCGCCGCCGGTTTCAATAGAAGAGTCAGTCATTGCTTCATTCATTGGAAGGGGCGCTGTCGGCACCGTCGCCGAGTGCGCGTTGCATCTGTACCGTGTCCAGCCAGCGCCCGTGCTTGCGGCCAAGGCCGCGGAACACGCCAACCAGCTCGAATCCGAAACGTTCGTGCAGCTTGATCGATGCGGTATTGGTCGGCTCGCCGATCACCGCGATCATTTGCCGGTAACCGCGCACGGTGCATTCGTCGATCAGCGCCTGCATCAAGGCTTTGCCTACGCCTTTGCCCTGGAAGCGTGCATCGACGTAGACCGAGTTCTCCACGGTCCATTGATAGGCAATGCGGGCACGGTAGCTGTTGGCATAGGCGTAACCGGCTACCTCGCCGTCGATGGTGGCGACGAGATAGGGGAACCCGCGTGCGGTGATGTCCTGCATGCGCTGCGCCATTTCCGACGCGGCGGGAACTTCGTATTCGTAGGTGTTGACCAGCTCGCGCACCTCCACCGCGTAGATCGCGGTGATGGCCGGGATGTCAGCGGGTGTGGCGGTGCGCAGCTGCAGGCTCATGTCAGGTCCGGTCAGTCGATGTAGCGCTTGAGCAGGTCGCCGTAGGCATCAATGCGGCGGTCCCGCAGGAACGGCCAGATGCGGCGCACGTGCTCGCTGCGCTGCAGGTCGACTTCGCAGACCAGCAGGGTCGGGTCGGTGCCGGCTTCGGCAATGAATTCACCCTGCGGGCCGAGCACGTGGCTGTTGCCCCAGAAGTTGATGCCCGATGCGCCCAGCGGCGAGGCTTCATGACCGACGCGGTTGCAGCTGAGTACCGGCACGCCGTTGGCGACGGCGTGGCCGCGGTGGCTCAGCACCCAGGCATCGCGCTGGCGGTTTTTCTCGTCCTGCACATCATCCGGGTCCCAGCCGATCGCGGTCGGGTAGAGCAGCAGTTCGGCACCGGCCAGCGCCATCAGGCGGGCGGCTTCCGGATACCACTGGTCCCAGCACACGAGCACGCCAAGGCGACCCACTGAGGTGTCGATCGGCTTGAAACCGATGTCGCCCGGGGTGAAGTAGAACTTCTCGTAGAAACCCGGGTCGTCGGGGATGTGCATCTTGCGGTACTTGCCCAGCAAGGTGCCGTCCTTCTCGAAGACCACGGCGGTGTTGTGGTACAGGCCAGCGGCGCGGCGCTCGAACAGCGAACCCACGATGACAACGCCATGCTTCTTGGCCAAGGCGCCGAGGTGCTCGGTGCTGGGGCCGGGGATCGGCTCGGCTAGGTCGAATTCGTCCACCGATTCGTGCTGGCAGAAATACGCGCCGTTGTGCAGTTCCTGCAGCAGTACCAGTTTCGCGCCCTGCGCGGCAGCCTCGGCGACGCGTGCGTCGATCACGGCCAGGTTGGCGGCGGCATCACCGTGGTTTCGCTCCTGCACCAGGGCGACGGTAAGAGGGCTGCGCGAGTTCATGCTGCGATCCTGCGGGGGAAAACGCGCATGTTAACGCGGATGCGCGTCGGCAATGCGGTCTGGGCTGAACGGAGGGAGCAGCAAGGCACGCATGAGGCAGTTCCGTGCTCGCGGACGTCTTTCAGGTAGAGCCGAGCCATGCTCGGCTGCCTTTCGTTCCGGCGTCATGAACACGAACACGCCACGTGCTGTTCAGCCGAGCATGGCTCGGCTCTACAGGTGAATCGGCTCAGATCTTCAGCAGGCCGGCTGGCAGCTGCATGGTGATGCAGTGCAGGCTGCCGTTCTGCCAGATCAGCGAGCGGCAGGGAACCTGCACGATTTCGCGGTCCGGGAAGGCCTGGGCCAGTACGTCACGCGCGACATCATCGGCAGCATCGCCATAGGCCGGCATCAGCACCGCGCCGTTGACGATCAGGAAGTTGGCGTATGAGGCTGCGAGGCGGCGGCCTTGGTCGAGAACAGGTTCGGCCCACGGCAACGGGAACAGGCGGTAAGGCTTGCCCTCGGTGGTGCGCAGGGCAGCCAGTTCGGCGCCCATGGCCTGCAGCTCGGCGTAATGCGAGTCCTGTGGGTCGTCGCAGTTCTGGTAAACGATGCTGTCGACCGAGGCAAAGCGGGCGAGGGTGTCGATGTGGGCGTCGGTGTCGTCGCCTTCCAGGTAGCCGTGGTCCAGCCACAGTACGCGGTCCTGCTGCATCCAGGCGGCCATGTCGGTGCTGAGCGAGTCGCGGTCGCGCTCCGGGTGGCGTTCGTGCAGGCACTTCCAGGTGGTCAGCAAGGTGCCAGCGCCGTCGGTGTCGATGGCGCCGCCTTCCAGTGCGAACGGAATGCTGTGGACCTGGGCGTTGTTGAATACCTGCGCCTGGTCGAGCACGCCGACCAGCTGGTCATCGAGACTGGCTTCGAACTTGCCACCCCAGCCGGTGAAGCGGAAATCCAGCAGCTGGAAGCTGCCGTCGGCACGCTTGAGGGTGATCGGGCCGGAATCGCGCAGCCAGGTGTCGTCGTAAGGTGCGGTGACGAACTGCACGCGCTCCATGTCCACGCGGTTCGAGCGCAGGCGCATTTCCGCGTAGGTCTCGATGTCGTCATCGGCCACGCAGATCAGCACCGGCTGGTAGCGGGTGATGGCGCTGACCAGCGCGATGTAGGTTTCCTCAACCTCGGCCAGGCGTTCGGCCCAGTCGGTGTCGGCGTTCGGCCAGGCGATCAATACGCCGGACTGGGTTTCCCATTCGGCTGGAAAGCGGAGCGTGTCGTTCATTCTTCTCGGATGCGTTCGGCCCGGGTGGGCATTGGGACAGCAGGCCAGAGCCCGCTGCTAGGAAAGGATTCAGCGGATCGGCGGCTTGGGCCCGACTTCATCCGGGCTGGCCTGGCGGGCCACTACGTCGATTACGCGCTGCTTTTCGAAGTACACGGTAAACGCCGGGTAGACCCAGCGGTTGATGGTTGGCCATTGGCGCTTCTGGCCGCCGCGCGGGTCCATGCGTTCACTGGGTGCACCGAAGCGGGCTTCCACTTCGGCCATGCTCTGGCCGCGGGCCGGAATGGCCTGGGCTGGCTTTTCCTGCGCGCGCTCGATCAACAAGGTGTCTGCGTGCACTGCCGGTGCGGTAGCCAGTACGGCGATCAGGCTCAAAATCTTGAATGCGTGCTTCATGGTCACATCTCCCCAGAGGACAGGGTGCGATTACAGCAAAAAATGGCGAGGAAAGTGCAGTCCTGCGTCGGTATTGCTGCACGCACTCAGCAAGGCGTCATCACTGCGCTCGGCCCGCTACGCAAAAAGCCGCCCAAAGGCGGCTTTTTGGCGTTGCCCGATCCTTGCGGATCAAGCGCTGGCTTGCGCCAGTTGGCTCAGCGCTGGCGAGCCTTGAAGCGCGGGTTCGACTTGCAGATCACGAAGATCTTGCCGCGACGGCGCACAACTTTGCAATCACGGTGACGGGTCTTCGCCGACTTCAGGGAGGACAGAACTTTCATGACATACCTCGGCGGATACTGGTAAGGAGATCTTAGGAGCGTGGCCGCGGATATGCAGGATAACGCCCGTTCAAGCCCGCCATTCTACCGGGTATTTCTACGCCAGTTCAAGTGCTTGCATGCAAACGGGTGCAGGCAGGGCGGTGAGGGGCGTTAGAATAGCCTGATTCTCGTTCCAGACAGGCGTTTAAATGAGCCAGCTGCCCCCCGTTCTTACCATTGATGGCCCGTCCGGGGCCGGCAAGGGTACCGTCAGTCGCATCGTTGCCCGTCAGTTGGGTTGGCATTACCTGGACTCCGGTGCGCTGTACCGCGCGGTGGGCGTCGCGGCCAGCTGGGCCGACATCGATACCTCCGACGCCTCGGCGCTGGTGCGCTGCACCTTTGATACCAAGGTGCAGTTCGTGGAACAGGGCGAGAGCCTGCGGGTGCTGGTCAATGGTACCGATGCCACCGATGAGCTGCGCCTTGAGACTACCGGTGCGCTGGCTTCGGCGATTGCGGCCATACCGGAGGTGCGGGCTGCGCTGAAGGAGCGCCAGCGCGCATTCAGGATTTTGCCCGGGTTGGTGGCCGATGGCCGCGATATGGGCACCGTCATCTTCCCGGACGCCCCATTCAAGGTTTTCCTGACTGCCAGCGCTGAGGAACGGGCCGAGCGGCGGCATAAACAGTTGAAAGAAAAAGGGGTTTCGGTTAACTTTGAAGACCTCCTGCGTGAGATCATGGCCCGCGACGCCCGTGATGCACAGCGCGCAGTGGCGCCCCTGAGGCCGGCCGAAGACGCCATCCTCATCGACACCAGCGGTATTGGCATCGACGACGTCGTTGCCAAGGTGCTGGGTCTGGTTTCCAAGGAAGCCTGATCCTCGCAGCGTTGAGTGCGGTCAGTTGATCGATCGCAGTCGTAGCAAAGATGTTGCAACAACCCGCTGCGCAATGGTGCGTGGTGGGCTTTTTCATTCACATTCGGCCGCTGTCATGGGGTCGTCCAACAGGCTGGACGGTACGGGTTTTCGCAACAGATCCGCTGTCCATATGTTCAACTGAGTAAATCTAATGACCGAATCATTTGCAGAACTGTTTGAAGCCAGTCAGGCCAATCTGGCCAAGCTGAAGCCCGGTGCCATCGTTATCGGTACCGTCGTTGAAGTCCGCGGCGACGTGGTCGTGATCAACGCCGGCCTGAAGTCCGAAGGCATCGTGCCGATCGAACAGTTCCGTAACGACGCTGGTGAAATCGATGTGGGCGTGGGCGACCAGGTAAAGGTTGCACTGGACTCGATCGAAAACGGCTTCGGCGAAACCATCCTGTCGCGCGAGAAAGCCAAGCGCGCCATGGTGTGGGACGAGCTGGAAGAAGCGTTGGAAAAGAACGAAACCATCACCGGCCGCATCAGCGGCAAGGTCAAGGGTGGTTTCACCGTGGACATCAAGGATGTCCGCGCATTCCTGCCCGGTTCGCTGGTCGATGTGCGCCCCGTGCGCGACCCGGCCTACCTGGAAGGCAAGGAGCTGGAATTCAAGCTCATCAAGCTGGACCGCAAGCGTAACAACGTGGTCGTGTCGCGTCGTGCAGTTGTCGAGAGCGAGCACTCGGAAGAGCGCGAGCAGCTGATGGACAAGCTGCAGGAAGGCGCAATCCTGAAGGGTGTCGTCAAGAACCTGACCGATTACGGCGCATTCGTGGACCTGGGCGGTATCGACGGCCTGCTGCACATCACCGACATGGCATGGAAGCGCGTGCGCCATCCGTCCGAAGTCGTGAACGTCGGCGACGAGCTGGACGTGCGCGTGCTGAAGTTCGACCGCGAGCGCAACCGCGTTTCGCTGGGCCTGAAGCAGCTGGGCGAAGATCCGTGGGACAACATCGCACGTCGTTACCCGGCCAACAGCCGCGTGTTCGGCAAGGTCTCCAACGTGACCGATTACGGCGCGTTCGTTGAGATCGAGCCGGGCGTGGAAGGCCTGGTGCACGTGTCCGAGATGGATTGGACCAACAAGAACGTCAACCCGTCCAAGGTTGTCCAGGTTGGTGATGAAGTCGAAGTGATGGTGCTGGACGTCGATGAAGAGCGTCGTCGTATCTCGCTGGGCATGAAGCAGGTTGCTGCCAACCCGTGGGAAACCTTCGCCGCCATCTTCAAGAAGGGCGACAAGGTTTCCGGCCAGATCAAGTCGATCACCGATTTCGGTATCTTCATCGGTCTGGACGGCGGCATCGACGGCCTGGTTCACCTGTCGGACATCAGCTGGAACACCACCGGCGAAGACGTGGTTCGCAACTTCAAGAAGGGCGACACCCTGGACGCAGTGGTCCTGGCCGTCGATCCGGAGCGCGAGCGCATCTCGCTGGGCGTCAAGCAGCTTGAGCAGGACCCGTTCGGTCAGTACATGGCTGCCAACCCGAAGGGTTCGAAGGTCGAAGGCGTTGTCAAGGAAGTTGATGCCAAGGGCGCAACCATCGAGCTGGCTGACGGCATCGAAGGCTACGTTTCGGCACGTGACGTTGCCAACGAGCGCGTCGACGACGCGACCCAGTTCCTGAAGGTCGGCGACAAGGTCGAAGCCAAGTTCGTGGGCATGGACCGTAAGGGCCGTACCCTGCAGCTGTCGATCAAGGCCAAGGATGATGCCGAAATGCGCGAAGTGCTGGAGGAATACCAGTCCTCTTCGGCTTCCAGCGGCACCACCCAGCTGGGCGCGCTGCTGCGTGCACAGCTGAACGGCAACAAGTCCGAGTAATCGGCCTCCTGTTGTAGATTTGACCTGGCGGCCCGGACATCAGTCCGGGCCGTTTCAGGGTAAGACCCTGCCATTGACGAGTACGCAATGACCAAATCCGAATTGATCGAAATCCTCGCGCGCCATCAGGCGCACCTGAAGGCTGATGATGTCGATCTGGCGGTGAAGTCGTTGCTGGAAATGATGGGTGGGGCGCTGTCCTCCGGTGACCGCATCGAGATCCGCGGTTTCGGTAGTTTTTCCCTGCATTACCGCCCGCCGCGCCTGGGCCGCAACCCGAAGACGGGTGAGTCGGTTGCGCTGCCGGGTAAGCATGTTCCGCATTTCAAGCCGGGCAAGGAGCTGCGCGAGCGCGTGAGCTCGGTGGTGCCGCTGGAAAGCGACCCTGCCTGAGTAATCTTGCCTGAGTGCTTCGTAGTAGATTGACTGCTGCCATTTCATCCGCTGAACGGTAAGCTACGGGCTCTTGTAACAGGAGTAAGCCGGCGCATGAAGACCGTTCGATTAGTGATTCTGCTGGCGGTGTTGATAGGTGGCCTGGTGATCGGCTCGCTCAACTCGCAGCCCATCGAAATCAGCCTCGCGTTCTGGGTGCTCAAAACCACCTCGGGTATCGCAATCATTGCATCGCTGTTGCTCGGCGCCCTGGTAGGCGGTGGCATGGTGATGGCAGCCCTTGTGGTACCGATGTACACCAAGCTGCGCCGCGCCAATAAAGCGGCCGCCGTGACGGCGTCCGAGCCTGCTGCGCCTGCCGCGCAGACGCCTTCTCCTTTTGACGGACGCTGAGCAACGATGGACTTCATCAGTGAATGGTTCTGGTTTTTCCTGTGCCTGCCAGTTGCCGCGATCGCCGGCTGGGTGATTGGTCGCCGCAGTGGCCAGCGCCACAGCGAGAATCAGGTCACTCGTCTTTCCAGTACCTATTTTCGTGGCTTGAACTATCTGCTCAACGAGCAGCCGGACAAGGCCATCGAGTTGTTCCTGCATATTGCCGAGCTGGACAAAGAAACCTTTGAAACCCAGGTGGCCTTGGGTCACCTGTTCCGCCGTCGTGGCGAAGTGGACCGTGCGATCCGCTTGCATCAAGGGCTGGTCAATCGCAACGATCTGAGCGACACGCAGCGCGTGCAGGCATTGCTTGCGCTCGGCGAGGACTATATGAAGTCCGGCCTGCTGGATCGTGCCGAAACCGTATTCACCGAGTTGGCGCAGCTCGATCAACGCGCCCCGCAGGCCTTGAAGCACCTGATCGGCATCTATCAGGCCGAGCGTGATTGGGAAAAGGCCATCGAGAACGCAACCCGCTATGAAGCGGTAACCGACGAACCGATGGGCAAGCTGATCGGTCAGTTCGAATGCGAACTGGCTGAGCGCTACCGCGCTGCTGGACGTTTGGACGACGCGCGGGCGGCGATCAATCGGGCCAATGTCGCCGATGCGATGAGTGTGCGCGCTGGCATCATCGAAGGCCGTCTCGAGAGCGATTTCGGCAATGACGAGGCGGCGGTGCGCGCGTTTGAGCGGGCGGCCCGCAATGACCCGGACTACCTGCCTGAGATCCTGCCGCAGCTGTTGAAGAACTACCGCAATGTGGGCGATCTCGCTGGCGCGCGCGCGTTCCTGGCCGAGATGACCGAGCACTATCGAGGCATCGCGCCGGTATTGGCGCTGACCCGCTTGATGGAAGAGCAGGAAGGGCCGGCACCTGCGCGGGCTTATCTGGGGCGCCAGCTCAAGGATCGCCCGTCGGTACGCGGTGAATCCGCCTTGATCGACCTGACTCTGGCTGAAGGTGCCGATCCGGTCGCCACCTTGCAGGATCTGAAGCACATCACCGATCAGCTGCTGGTCCGCAACCCGGCCTATCGCTGCACGCGCTGCGGCTTTGGTGCGCGCACGCACCACTGGCAATGTCCGAGTTGCAAGGAGTGGGGCACGGTCAAGCCGCTATTGAACTTCGCGGTGCTCTGAGTGCTGGAACTGCATTACTGGGTGGTGCTGTTGGTATTGGTTACAGCGGCTGTGGTGACCTGGCTGGCGATACGCTATGCGCGCTGGCAACAATTGATTGATCAGCCCGGTGAGCGGCGCAGTCACAACGTGTCGACCCCGCGTGGCGGTGGTGTCGGCATCGTCGTTTCGCAGTTGCTGGCCTGTGTGCTGGGTGCGGTGTTGTTGCCGGACCATGCGCTGGTTCTGCTGGTATTCGCGCTGGGCCTGTTGATGGTGGCAGGGATTGGCTGGTGGGACGATCACCGCGCACTGCCCGCGTTGCCGCGTTTATGCGTCCATCTATTGGCCGGACTGATGCTCGCGGCCTTGGTTTGGTTGGGCACTGGTAGCTTGCTAAAAGCCGTGTTCTGCTTTGGTCTGGCCGTGTCGCTGGTGAACATCTGGAACTTCATGGATGGCATCAATGGCTTGGCCACCACCCAGGCAATCCTGGTCGGACTAGGCTCGGCATGGTTGCTGCCAGCTCCTTATGCGTTGGCTGGCTGGGTGCTGGCAGCTGGCTGTGCGGGGTTTCTGCCGTTCAACTTCCCCCGCGCTCGGATCTTCATGGGTGACGTTGGCAGCGGCGCGCTTGGCTATCTGGTGGCTGGTCTGCTGGCGCTTGGGTTGAGTGTTACCGACACCGCGCCGGTACTGTGGTTGATGCTTCCAGCGGCGTTTTTGGCTGATTCGGGTTTCACGCTGTTGTCACGCATGCTGAAGGGCGAGCCTTGGATGCAGCCGCATACCCAGCATGTTTATCAGCGGTTTGTGAAACGTGAATGCAGTCACGCAGCTGTGACGCTGGGGTATTCGCTCTTCAGCGTTGTGGGGCTTACACTTGCAGCGCAATTTTCAAGGCTTCCCCTAGGTTGGGGGTGGGCAGGGGGCGTTACCTGGCTGGTTGCTGCGGCACTGGCGTGGGTGTTCCTGCGTGCTAAGGCACTTAATTAAGGACAGAGTTTTCTATGGCGTCTTGGTTCGATCGCTTTGTAGGCGGTGGTCCGCGCTACGCGGTGATGCTGCACGACCTGGTCATGGTGTGGTTGTGCTGGCAGTTGCTGCTCATGGCGCGCTTTGCCTTGCTCGATGCAGGTCCTGTGCATCCGTGGTTTTCGCTTGACGTTGCGGCAGTCATTGCGATCCAGGCGGTCGCCTTCTGGAAGGTCGGGCTTTATCGAGGCCTGTGGCGATTTGCGTCGGTTGCCGATCTGATCAACATCTTCAAGGCCAGCTTCATTGGGCTGCTGGCGATAGTTATGGTGTTTTCCTATCGCCGCCTGGAAGGCATTCCTATTTCTGTGCTGATGGTCTACCCGTTCGCGTTGTCTGCGATGTTGGGCGGCCCTCGGCTGCTTTACCGTGCATGGAAGGATTATCAAGCGCAGCATTCGGATGCCCGCGCGCGGCGCGTGCTGGTACTCGGAGCTGGCCAGGCGGCTGAATCATTGATCAAGGACCTGCGCCGTTCTGGCGTCTATGAGCCTGTGGGCCTGCTGGATGATTCACCACACCTGCAAGGAGCTTGGCTGCATGGCGCGGCGATTCTCGGTACCTTGGATGAGGTCGCGGTGGTTGCCAGGGAGACCAGCGCCAAGTTGCTGGTTATCGCCATTCCAACGCTTGATGCGGCGGGCATGCAGCGGGTGGTCGGGCTTTGCGAAAGCACTGGCTTGCCGTTCCGCACGGTTCCGCGGTTGACCGATATTCTGGAAGGCAGCTCGCTGCCGGGCCAACTTAAAGAAGTCGCCATCGAAGACCTGCTCGGGCGCAAGCCCATCCTGCCGGACTGGGAGCTGCTGCGCAGCTGGTTGCGCGGACGTACTGTCTTGGTCACTGGCGGTGGTGGTTCGATTGGATCAGAGCTTTGTCGCCAATGTGCGCGGCACGGTGTATCGCGCATCGTGGTTCTGGAAATCAGCGAATTGTTGATGATCAACATCCAGGCGGAACTGAGCAGGAGCTTTCCGGATCTGGAGGTCCGTGGCGTGCTGGGCGATTGCGGTGATCCTGCCGTCATCCGCCACGCGCTGCGCACTTACAACCCGGATACCGTGTTCCATGCTGCGGCTTACAAGCAGGTTCCCCTGCTGGAGTCGCAGTTGCGCGAAGCCGTGCGCAACAACACCTTGTCGACCGAGTGTGTTGCAACCGCCTGTATTGAGTCGCGGGTTGAGAACTTCGTCTTCATTTCCACCGACAAGGCGGTTGATCCGGCCAATGCATTGGGTGCAACCAAACGCTACGCCGAGATGATCTGCCAGAGCTTGAATCGGCGCAGCGCCCACACCCGCTTTGTCACGGTCCGCTTCGGCAACGTGCTGGGTTCGGTGGGGAGCGTGGTGCCGATGTTCCGCGAACAGATCAGCAAGGGTGGTCCGATCAGCGTCACACACCCTGATGTAAGTCGCTATTTCATGACGATTCCGGAGGCCTGTCTGTTGATTCTGCAGGCGGCGGCTTCGTCTTCACGCGGTGCGATCTATATGTTGGACATGGGCGAGCCGGTGCTCATCCGTCACCTTGCCGAACAGATGATCCGGCTGGCGGGTAAGCAGCCCGGGATAGATATCCCGATCATCTACACCGGTTTGCGTCCGGGTGAAAAGCTGCATGAGAGATTGTTCTACGCAGACGAGAGCTGCCAGCCGACCGCGCACCCGAAAGTGTTGGCCGCCGGGGTGCGCGATTTCTCTCCCGAGCTGGTGTTGAACAACGTGACGGCTCTCAGGAAGGCTGTTGCGGCCTATGACTTGGAGGCGATGCGCACTATCCTTGCGACAACGATTCCCGAATTCATGTCAGCCAAAGACGCAGCAACACAGACGGGCACAGCCAACATCGTTCCGTTTCCCACCTCCAAAGAAGCTGGAAGAAGTCATTGATGCACGGTCGAATTAAAAAAGCGGTATTTCCCGTCGCCGGACTTGGAACGCGGTTCCTGCCGGCAACCAAGACGGTGCCCAAGGAGATGCTGCCGATCATCGATCGTCCGCTGATCCAGTATGCAGTGGATGAGGCGATCGAGGCGGGCTGCGATACGCTGATCTTCATCACCAACCGCTACAAGCACGCGGTGGCCGACTACTTCGACAAGGCCTACGAGCTGGAGCAGAAGCTTGAGCGCGCGGGCAAGGTGGAACAGTTGGAGCTGATCCGCCACGTACTACCCAAGGGCGTCAGGGCAGTGTTCGTTACCCAGACCGAGGCGCTTGGGCTTGGCCATGCCGTGCTGTGCGCCAAGGCGATTGTCGGCGACGAACCGTTCGCCGTGCTGTTGCCGGACGACCTGATCTGGAATCGTGGCGAAGGTGCGCTCAAGCAGATGGCGGACCTCAACGAAGCCAGTGGTGCCAGCGTCATCGCAGTGGAGGACGTACCGCACGACAAGACTGGTAGCTACGGCATCGTTGCGACCGATAAGTTTGATGGCCGCAAAGGCCATATCACCCAGATCGTCGAGAAGCCCAAGCCGGAAGATGCGCCGAGCGATCTGGCGGTGGTTGGGCGTTACGTGCTCAGCCCGAAGATCTTCGAGTTGCTGGAAGCTACTGGCACAGGCGCAGGTGGCGAGATTCAGCTGACCGATGCGATCGCGCAGCTGCTCAAGACTGAGCAGGTGGATGCGTATCGGTTTGAAGGCACACGGTTTGACTGTGGCACGCATCTCGGACTGGTCGAGGCGACCGTACGCTTCGCGCTGGAGAACGAGAAGCTGGCTGGTCCGGCGCGCGAGATGATGCAGAAGATGCTGGCCGAGTAAGCGGCGGGGATCATCCTGAGCGCTGATGACGTTTGTCGGCGTTGTGGATTGGAAGGGCAGCCGGGAGGCTGCCTTTCTGTTTTTGGATTAAGTGCGCGAGATGTGTTTGCTGTTCCGGATGACCCGGCTTTTGTAGGGCGTAGCCATGCAGTGCTGGGGCCTTATCGGGAAGGCTTCTGCCGAGCATGGCTCGGCACTACAAGCTCCGGTCGCGACTGTCCGGAATGAGCAACGAAGAAGGCGGCCTTGCGGCCGCCTTCTTCAATCAAGGTTGCAACGAACTGCTTACAGCGATTCGAAAATACCTGCAGCGCCCATGCCGGTGCCGATACACATGGTGACCATGCCGTACTTCTGCTGGCGACGACGCAGGCCGTGCAGCAGGGTGGCGGTGCGGATCGCGCCGGTGGCACCCAGCGGGTGACCCAGGGCGATGGCGCCGCCCAGCGGGTTGACCTTGGACGGGTCCAGGCCGCAGTCGCGGATCACTGCCAGCGACTGCGCGGCAAAGGCTTCGTTGAGCTCGATCCAGTCCAGTTGGTCTTGGCTCAGGCCAGCTTGCTTCAAAGCCTTCGGAATCGCCGCGATCGGGCCGATGCCCATCACTTCCGGGCGCACGCCGGCAACCGAGAAGCTGACGAAGCGGGCCAACGGGGTCAGGCCGTAGTCCTTGATCGCCTGCTCCGAGGCCAGCAGCACTGCACCGGCACCATCACTCATCTGCGAAGAGTTACCGGCGGTGACCGAGCCGCCGAACTGGCCGTTGCGGAACACCGGGCGCAGCTTGGCCAGGCCTTCTGCGGACGAGTCCAGACGCGGGCCTTCGTCGGTATCGGCCAGCTTGTTGCGGGTGATGATGCGCTTGCCGTCGGCCAGGTCAGGCAGGTGCGAGACGATGTCGTATGGGCTGATCTCGTCCTTGAACTCGCCGTTCTGGATCGCGGCGATGGCTTTCTGGTGCGAGGCCAGGGCGAACGCGTCCTGTTCTTCGCGCGAGACCTTCCATTCTTCGGCGACCTTCTCGGCGGTGATACCCATGCCGTAGGCAATGGCGACGTGGTCGTTGTCGAACACGCTCGGTGCCATCGCGATCTTGTTGCCCATCATCGGCACCATCGACATCGACTCGGTGCCGCCAGCCAGCATCAGGTCGCTGTTGCCCAGGCGGATCTGGTCAGCGGCCATCGCCACGGCCTGCAGGCCGGAGGAGCAGAAGCGGTTCACCGTCTGCGCGGCAATGGTGTTGGGCAGGCCGGCCAGCAGCACGCCGATGCGTGCCACGTTCATGCCTTGCTCGGCTTCGGGCATGGCGCAGCCGATGATGGCGTCGTCGATGCGGTTGACGTCCACGCCCGGGGCTTGCGCGACCACGGAGCGGAGCACGTGGGCGAGCATGTCGTCCGGACGGGTGTTGCGGAACATGCCCTTGGGCGCCTTGCCAACCGGGGTGCGGGTGGCGGCGACGATGTAGGCGTCCTGGATTTGCTTGGTCATTGCAGTGATCTCTTCAATAGGTGTGAGCGTGAGGGCGGGCGAGGGCGGCGCTGGTAGTGCCACCCCGAAGCACGCTCACTCAGTTCCGCAGCGGCTTGCCGGTGGTCAGCATGTGCGCGATACGGGCCTGGGTCTTTTCCTGCTGGGCCAGTTCGACGAAGTGCTTGCGCTCCAGGGTCAGCAGCCACTCTTCGTCGACCACGGTGTTGCGGTCGACCTTGCCGCCGCACAACACGGTGGCGATGCGCTCGGCAATCTCGTAGTCGTAGGGGCTGATGAAGCGGCCTTCCAGCATGTTGACCAGCATCATCTTGAAGGTGGCAATGCCAACGTCACCGGCCACGCGGATGCGGCGTGCCGGCATCGGCGGACGGTAGCCGCCTTCGGCCAGTGCAGTGACTTCGGCCTTGGCGATGTGCAGCAGCTCGAAGCTGTTGAACACCACCTTGTCGGTGCCGCGCATCAGGCCCAGTTCCTTGGCGTTGACCGCCGAGTGGGAGACCTTGGCCATCGCAACGGTTTCGAAGGTCTTCTTCAGTTCTGCGAACACGTCGCCGTCCGGACCGGCGGCCTGCGAGGCACGCACGGCGATTTCCTTCAGGCCACCACCGGCCGGCAGCAGGCCGACGCCGGCTTCCACCAGACCGATATAGCTTTCCAACGCTGCAACCGACTTGGCCGCATGCATCTGGAATTCGCAGCCGCCGCCCAGTGCCAGGCCGCGCACTGCGGTGACAACCGGCACGGTGGCATACTTGATGCGCTGGCTGGTGCGCTGGAAGTTGGCCACCATCGCTTCGAACTCGGCGAACTTGCCAGCCTTCAGTGCGCCCAATGCGCCAGACAGATCGGCACCGGCGGAGAAGGGCTCCTTGTTCTGCCAGATGACCACACCCTTGAACTGCTTCTCGGACAGGGCAATCGCGTGCTGGATGCCGTCCAGCACCTGGTCGGAGACGGTGTTCATCTTGGTCTTGAAGCTGATGACGCCAATGCCGTCACCGTCGGTCCACAAGCGGATGCCGTCGTTCTCGAACACGGTTTCGCCCTGCGCGAACTTCTCGCCCAGCAGTGCATCCGGGAAGCGCTGGCGCTGGTACACCGGCAGCGACGAGCGCGGGACCAATGCGTTCTGCGACGGGCTGTAGCTGCCCTCGGCGGCGTGCACGCCGTCACGGCCGTCCAGTACCCAGGCCGGCAACGGCGCATTGCTCATGCTCTTGCCGGCGGCGATGTCGTCGGCGATCCACTGCGCTACCTGCTTCCAACCGGCAGCCTGCCAGGTCTCGAACGGGCCCAGCGACCAGCCGTAGCCCCAGCGGATGGCCAGATCCACGTCACGCGCGGTCTCGGCGATGTCGGCCAGGTGGTAGGCGCTGTAATGGAACAGGTCGCGGAACGTCGCCCACAGGAACTGCGCGTGCGGGTGCTGGCTTTCGCGCAGCTTGGCGAACTTTTCGGCCGGGTTCTTGATCTTCAGGATCTCGACCACTTCCGGTGCGGCAACGCGATCGGCCGGACGGTAGTCCTGCTTCTCAAGGTCGACGACCATGATGTCCTTGCCGACCTTGCGGAAGATGCCGGCGCCGGTCTTCTGGCCCAGTGCACCCTTGCCGATCAGCGCGCCCAGCCATGCCGGCGCGTTGAAGTACTTGTGCCACGGGTCGTCAGGCAGGGTGTCGCCCATGGTCTTGATGACGTGGGCCATGGTGTCCAGGCCGACCACGTCGGAGGTGCGGTAGGTCGCCGACTTCGGGCGGCCGACCAGCGGGCCGGTCAGGCCGTCCACCTCGTCAAAGCCCAGGCCGAACTGCTGGGTGTGGTGAATGGTCGACAGGATCGAGAACACGCCGATGCGGTTGCCGATGAAGTTCGGGGTGTCCTTGGCGTAGACCACGCCTTTGCCCAGGTTGGTGGTCAGGAAGGTTTCCAGACCTTCCAGCACCGACTTGTCGGTGGCCTTGGCCGGGATCAGCTCAGCCAGGTGCATGTAGCGCGGCGGGTTGAAGAAATGTACGCCGGTAAAGCGGTGGCGCAGTTCTTCCGGCAGCACGTCGGCCAGCTTGTTGATGCCCAGGCCCGAGGTGTTGGAGGCCAGCACCGCGTGTTCGTTCACGAACGGCGCGATCTTCTTGTACAGGTCCTGCTTCCAGTCCATCCGTTCAGCGATGGCTTCGATGATCAGGTCGCAGTCGCGCAGCTGCTCCAGGCCGGAGTCGTAATTGGCCGGGGTGATGGCTTCGGCCAGCGCCTTGCTGGCCAGCGGGGCCGGGCTCAGCTTGCCGAGGTTGGCAATGGCCTTGAGCACGATGCCGTCGGCAGGACCTTCCTTGGCGGCGAGGTCGAACAGCACCGTGTCGACGCCGGCATTGGTCAGGTGGGCGGCGATCTGCGCACCCATGACGCCTGCGCCAAGAACGGCGGCGCGGCGGACAAGCAGGGAATTGGACATATCGATAAACCTTTGGTCTGCGATGACGGTTGGATCAGGGAACGGCGGGGGAGGTCGGATTGCGCACGCTGGCGCGGAACCCGGCTTCGGCGAAATGAATCAATTCCTGCGCGGCCTTGCTGCGGTGCTCGGCCTCGCTGATGTTGTGCGGGCGCTTGATCAGCCCGAAATCGGCCATGGCATAGGTCAGCGAACCGGCCAGGAAGTCCAGGCGCCAATACAGCTCTTCCTTGCTCAGGCCCGGGATGCAGGCGTCGATGGCCTTGCCGAACTCGCGCAATACATGGCCGTAGTGATCGGACAGGAACTTGCGCAGGTTGTCGTTCTTCTCGGCGTAGGCGCGGGCGATGACGCGGACAAAGGCACCGCCGCTCTGGCGGTCCTGGGCCAGGGCCAGCGCTGGCTCGACGAAGGCGGCCAGAACTGCGCGCAGATCGCCGGGGTGGGCGCTGCGGGCCTGCTCCAGCTGGCCCAGGCGGGCGGCGGTCATCTCGTCCATGCGGCGGCGGAACACTTCATTGACCAGGTTGTCCTTGGACCCGAAGTGGTAGTTGACCGCAGCAATGTTTACATCGGCGTGACTGGTCACCTGGCGCAGTGAGGTGCCGGCAAAGCCGTACTGGGCGAACAGTTCCTCGGCCGCGCCGAGGATGCGGTCCTTCGTGGAGAAGCTGGCGGGTTTGCCCATGGCTGGCTCAATCAATCAAACGATTGTTTGGATGCTACGCCCGCCTGGTCGCCCAGGTCATGCTGCGCCGCAGCATCATTCATCTGCCGCTGTGCAAACGCCGGGGTCACCCGGTAGAATTAGCCACCGCAATTCAGGCTAAGCCCGCGTCCGCACGCGGGTTTTTTCATGTACCCTCGGGCCGACCGGCCCAAATACCGGAGAATTCCCATGGCGCTCGAGCGCACTCTTTCCATCATCAAGCCCGACGCCGTTGCCAAGAACGTGATCGGCGAAATCTACGCCCGCTTCGAAAAGGCCGGCCTGAAGGTTGTCGCTGCCAAGTACAAGCAGCTGTCGCGCCGTGAAGCCGAAGGCTTCTACGCCGTGCACCGCGAGCGTCCGTTCTTCAACGCGCTGGTCGAGTTCATGATCTCCGGCCCGGTGATGATCCAGGCCCTGGAAGGCGAGAACGCCGTCCTGGCCCACCGCGACCTGCTGGGCGCCACCAATCCGAAGGACGCAGCGCCGGGCACCATCCGCGCTGATTTCGCAGATTCGATCGACGCCAACGCCGCTCACGGTTCGGATTCGGTCGAGAACGCAGCCAACGAAGTGGCTTACTTCTTTGCTGCTACCGAAGTTGTTTCGCGTTAATTAGAGGTTGAAGTCGTGAACGAGGTCGTACAGACACCCGCCATCCAGCCGTTGCCGAAAACGGCAGTCAAAGCTGGCAAGCAGAACCTGCTCGACCTTGATCGCGCGGGCCTGGAGCATTTCTTCGTCGATATCCTCGGCGAGCAGAAGTTCCGTGCCCATCAGGTGATGAAGTGGATCCACCATCGCTACGTCACCGATTTCGATCAGATGACCGACCTCGGCAAGTCGCTGCGCGCCAAGCTGCAGCAGCATGCCGAGGTCGTCGTCCCGAACATCGTGTTTGACAAGCCGTCCACCGACGGCACCCACAAATGGTTGCTGGCGATGGGCGTGGATGGCAAGAACGCCATCGAAACCGTCTACATCCCGGACAAGACCCGCGGCACGCTGTGCGTGTCCTCGCAGGTTGGTTGCGCATTGAACTGCACGTTCTGCTCAACCGCTACCCAGGGCTTCAACCGCAACCTGAGCACCGCCGAGATCATCGGCCAGGTGTGGATCGCTGCGCGTCACCTGGGCAACGTGCCGCACCAGATGCGTCGTCTCACCAACGTGGTGATGATGGGCATGGGCGAGCCGTTGATGAATTTCGACAATGTCATCCGCGCCATGAGCATCATGCGCGATGACCTGGGCTACGGCCTGGCCAACAAGCGCGTGACCCTGTCCACCTCGGGTCTGGTGCCGCAGATCGATCGGCTCTCGGTCGAGAGCGATGTCTCGCTGGCAGTGTCGCTGCATGCGCCCAACGATGAGCTGCGCGAGACGCTGGTGCCGCTCAACAAGAAATACCCGATTGCCGAGCTGATGGCTTCCTGCGCGCGTTACCTGCGCGGCAACAAGAAGCGCGACTCGGTGACCTTTGAGTACACCTTGATGAAGGGCATCAACGACCAGCCCGAGCACGCCCGCCAGCTGGCGCGGCTGATGCGCCAGTTCGACAACGCGGTGCAGGCCAAGGATTCGGGCAAGGTCAATCTGATTCCGTTCAACCCGTTCCCGGGTACGCGCTATGAGCGCTCGGACGAAGAACAGATCCGCGCCTTCCAGAAGATCCTGCTGGATTCGCAGGTTCTGACCATGGTGCGCCGTACCCGTGGCGACGATATCGATGCCGCCTGCGGCCAGCTAAAGGGGCAGGTGATGGATCGTACCCGTCGTCAGGCCGAGTTCAATCGTCTGCTGCAGGAACAGGAAGGCGGGGATGCGGTCGCCTGACCGCTGGTTGTTGCTGCTGGTCCTGGTCGCGCTCACTGCAGCGTGTGGGCGGGATAATCTCAAGGTCAAGCGCCCACAGATAGTGGCGCCGGACTACAGCATCAAGCAGGACAAGGCTGCACACAAGCGGATGCGCTACCAGGAGTTCCTGCGCCTTTCCGGTGATCGCTTTGGGCGTGGGCAGTTGGACGAGGCGCTGCAGTTCGCGCTTTCGGCACAGAAGATGGAGCCTGATTTGCCGGCTGCCTACACCCTGCAGGCCGTGATCGAAGGGCATAAAGGCAACAACGCGGCGGCAGGTGCGCTGTATCGCAAGGCAGCCGAACTAGCCCCGCAGCAGGGCGATGTACTCAATAACTACGGTGCTTGGCTGTGCGGCAATGGCCACCCGGCAGAGGCCTTGGTCTGGTTTGATCGTGCCTTGGCTGACCCGAACTATGGCGGGCGTGCCGATGCTTTGGCCAATGCAGGCGGCTGCGCACTGGATGCCGGGCAGCTCGAACGGGCCGAAGATAATCTTCGCCAGGCACTGGCGTTGGCGCCGGGCAATGCCTACGCGCTGGAGTCCATGACCCGCAATGAAGTGCTACATGGTCGTTATTTCGAGGCCAGGGCCTTCTACCAGCGGCGTTTGGCGGCTGCGCCGGCCACGGTTTCCGTGTTACAACTTGCCATTCAGATTGAAGAGCGACTCGGCGACAGGATGGCTGCCGGTCGGTTCCAACAGCGGTTGCGCGAAGAGTTTCCTTCGCCAGCAACCTCGAATCCCCAAGGCTGACGCATTGTGATCAATGATCCGGGTGTAAATGCTTTAGATGGTGTAGTGGGTTGCGGTGAGCAGCTGCGCAGGGCGCGAGAGGCCGCCGGGTTGTCCTTGGATCAGGTCGCCGCTCAGTTGCGCATGCCGCAGCAGGTAGTTGCCGCGCTGGAAGCCGAGCAATGGTCGCGGCTGGGTGCAGCCGTATTTGTGCGTGGTCAGCTGCGCAGTTATGCGCGCTTGCTGAAGGTAGACCTGGAGGGCTTGCTGGAACAGGCGCGGATCGCGCCGGTCGAGCCGCCCAAGCTGGTCAGTCATACCCATACCCCGCGGCTGCGGCGGGCGGCCGAAAATATCGGACGGCGCGCGGTGTATGTGGTGATCACGGCAGTGTTGGCGGTGCCGGTCTGGTATGTGATCAGTGGCAATTCCAATAGCGCCCCGCCCAGCACGGCTTCATTGGACGTGGTGCCAGCGCCGGCGCCGGCAGTTGCCGGGCAGGCGAGCGCGCCTGTTCAGCCGGTAGCCGCTGCGCCAGCCGCAGATGCCGGCCCTTACATCGCCTCGATGGCGCCGATGGCGCGTCCGGCTGCTACCGCTCCGTCGGCATTGACCCTGAGTTTCAAGGGGGACAGCTGGGTGGACATCACTGCTCCAGACGGTACCACCGTCGAAAAAGCCCTGATACGCGCCGGTGAAAGCCGTAGCTTCGCAGCAGGTCAGGTGGGGCGCATGGTGCTGGGCAATGCAGCCGAGGTTGAGGTTCAGCAGGCGGCGGGTAACGTCGACCTGGCTCCGTACAAGCGCGGCAATGTGGCCCGCTTTACGGTATCCTCTGAAGGCTCCGTGGCGCCGGTTTCACACTGAAACCAGGCGTCTGACAAAACAACAAGGCTCCCCGCCAGGGTGAGCGAGAGTACGCATGGCGATTGACGACCTGCTCGACGAGCACGAACAAAGCGAACGTGTCCGCACGTGGCTGCGCAAGAATGGCGCCGGAATTCTCGGCGGAGTAGTTCTCGGCATTGGCGCTATTGCCGGTTGGCAGTGGTGGCAGAAAGAGCAGGTCGGCAAACTTGCCGAGGCCAACGTCCGTTACGAAGCCGTCTCCCGCAGCCTGCAGTCCAAGAATCTGGACGAGGCGGCCAAAGAGGTTGCGGCGCTTGGCGGTGGCAAGGCCAGCATCTATGCCGATCTGGCAGCGCTGGAACTGGCCAAGGCCCAGGTCGAAGCGGGCAAGTACGACGATGCCATCAAGACCTTGCGCGCGCTCAAGACCGAGGGTGAATTCAAGGCCCTGATCGACCAGCGCATTGCACGCCTGCTGATTGAAACCGGCAAGCCGCAGGACGCAGTGGCCCTGTTGGGCAAGGCTGACGACAGCGCGGGTCTGGAAATCCGTGCTGATGCCTTGATGGCGCAGAACAAGCGTGATGAAGCGCGCGAGCTGTACACCCAAGCGCTGGCCAAGCTGGACGTGGCTGCACCGCAGCGCCGCTTGCTGGAAACCAAATTGATGGACGCCGGCGGCACCGTGGCTGATCCTGCAGCGGAGAAGAATTGATGAAGTTCAAGCAAGTTGCAGGCATTGCCTTGATGGCAGTTGCATTGACCGGTTGTTCCACCGTCAAGGGTTGGTTTGCAGGCAAGGACGCGGCGGCCAAGAAGGCGCTGGAGCCGGCTGAGCTGACCAAGTTCGAGCCGACTGCCAAGGTCAACAAGATCTGGTCGGCAAACGTTGGCAAGGGCGAGGGCCGTATCGGCCTGCGTCAGGCGCCGGTGGTTGCCGATGGTCGCGTGTACGCGGCAGCGGTGCAGGGCGGCGTGCATGCGCTGGACCTGCAGACTGGCAAGGAAGTCTGGGAATACAGCCCGGCCAAGGAAAAGAAGAAGCCCAAGCTGCGTCTTTCCGGTGGTCCGGGCGTTGGCGATGGCCTGGTGGTGATCGGTACGCTGGACGGTCAGGTAATTGCGCTGGACGCGGCCAATGGCAGTGAAAAGTGGAAGTCCAAGGTCACCGGCGAAGTGATTGCAGCTCCGGCCGTTGGCCAGGGCCTGGTGTTCGTGCGTAGCAATGATGGCCGCACTACCGCGCTGGATGCCACCACTGGCGAACAGCGTTGGTTCAATTCGCAGGAACTGCCGTCCTTGACCGTTCGTGGCAACGCGCCGGTCGTGACTGGCCCGGGCGTATTGTTCATCGGCAACGACGACGGCACCGTCGCCGCGCTGTCGATGCAGGATGGGCGCCCGCTGTGGGAACAGATGGTGGGTACGCCGGAAGGCCGTACCGAACTGGAGCGCATGGCTGACATCGATGGCGCACCGGTGCTGGAAGGCAACACGCTGTTTGTAACCAGCTTCAAGAACGAAACCATGGCCATTGAAGGCCCGACCGGTCGTCCGATGTGGTCGCGTGACCACGGCGGTGGCGGTGGTGTTGCGGTGTCCTCGGGTAATGTCGTGGTCACCGATGGCAAGGGTGTGGTGTACGGGCTGGACAAGACCTCCGGCTCGGCAATGTGGTCACAGCAGGCGCTGGCGCGCCGCTCGCTGACCGGTGCCGCCATCCAGGGCGACTATGCCGTGGTGGGGGACTACAAGGGATATCTGCATTGGCTGCGGTTGAGCGATGGCGAATTGGCAGCGCGCGAGAAGAGCGGTGGTGATGCTCTGCTGGCGCAGCCGGTCGTCGCTGACGGCATCCTGCTGGTGCAGAACGTTGATGGAAAGCTGACCGCATTCCGGTTGGCCCAATAAGGAGTTATAGCGATGCTGCCTTTGGTCGCCCTGGTTGGACGACCGAACGTCGGTAAGTCCACCATTTTCAATCTGTTGACCCGTACGCGCGATGCGCTGGTGCATGACCAGCCGGGTGTTACCCGCGATCGCAATTACGGTGTTTGCCGTCTAGATGAGGACAATCCCTTCCTGATCGTCGATACCGGTGGTATCGCCGGTGAAGAGGAAGGGCTGGCTGGCGCCACTGCGCGCCAAGCCCGTGCCGCCGCCGGTGAGGCGGATCTGATCGTATTTGTTGTTGACGCGCGTGATGGCACGTCGGCCCTGGATGACGAGATCCTGTCTTGGCTGCGCAAGCTTGCGCGGCCTACCTTGCTGTTGATCAACAAGATCGACGGTACGGACGAACATGCCGTTCGTTCGGAGTTTTCCCGTTACGGCTTCAGCGAGATGCTGACTGTCTCTGCCGCGCATCGGCAGGGCATCGATGATCTGGTTGAAGAGGTTGTCGGCCGCCTGCCGGAAGAAGGCACGGCCGAGACCCTGGACAACGATCCGAATCGCATCCGCATTGCCTTCGTCGGCCGCCCCAACGTGGGCAAGTCGACGCTGGTGAACCGCATCCTCGGTGAGGAGCGGATGATCGCCTCGGAAGTGCCCGGTACCACCCGCGATTCGATCGCGGTGGATCTGGAGCGCGACGACCAGCTGTACCGTTTGATTGATACCGCCGGTCTGCGCCGCAAGTCGCGCGTGGACGAAGTGGTCGAGAAGTTCAGCGTGGTCAAGACGCTGCGCTCGATCGAGCAGTGCCAGGTGGCGGTGCTGATGCTGGACGCCCATGAAGGCGTGACTGATCAGGACGCCAGCGTGCTGGGTGCGGTGCTGGATGCCGGTCGCGCCCTGGTCATTGCGATCAACAAGTGGGACGGCTTGAGCGAGTATGACAAGCAGCAGGCTGAAACCCTGCTGTCGCTGAAGCTGGGCTTCGTGCCGTGGGCCGAGAACGTGCGGATTTCCGCGCTGCATGGCTCGGGCCTGCGCGAGTTGTTCAAGGCGATTCACCGGGCGCATGCCTCGGCGACGCATGAGTTCAGCACGTCCGAGGTCAACAAGGCGCTGGAAGTGGCGTACGAGACCAATCCGCCGCCGAGCATTCGTGGCCACGTTTCCAAGCTGCGTTATGTGCATCCGGGCGGCAGCAATCCGCCGACCTTCATCGTGCACGGTACGCGCCTGAAGGAACTGCCGGATTCGTACAAGCGTTACCTGGAGAACTTCTTCCGCAAGCGTTTCAAGCTGGTGGGTACACCGGTGACCTTCCTGTTCCGTGAGGGTGCCAACCCGTACGAGGGCAAGAAGAACGTATTGACGGACCGTCAGGTCAAGGCCAAACGGCGCCTGATGAAGCACGTCAAGGGCAGGAAGTGATCCGAGCCCGGGACGCTGTTCAAGCGGGCTAAGTGATACAGACAAAAGCGGCCGAAAGGCCGCTTTTGTTTTTGACGTATAGAGTGGGTTGGGCGTTCGGGTTGGCCGATGTTCCCGCTAGATGATTTCGTCGTTCCCGCGAAGGCGGGAATCGCTCTTGCTCTTGCTTGTAAAGAGAGAGCGTGGGTGCAATTGAAAGGGCGAAGGTGGAGGTCAGAGCCAGAGCCAGAGCCCGAGCTATTCCCGCCTGCCCGGGAATGACAAGCTCTAAAAGCCAAAAGCCAAAAGCCAAAAGCCAAAAGCCGTTCCCTCCCTTGGCTCCCGTTTGGCCGATAATCCAAGCATGAGCATTCGCGAACTGACCCCGGAACAGGCCCGTGCCCGCCACGCCGATGGCGCATTGCTGATCGACGTGCGCGAGGCGCACGAGCGCGCTGGCGGTATGGCTGAAGGTGCGATCGGCATTGCAAAGGCAGAGCTGCTCGCCAGCCCAGCGCAGCACCTGCCAGCCCCCGAACGCGAAGTCCTGCTGATCTGCCAGAGCGGCAAGCGCTCGGCAGACGCCGCGCTGGCGCTGCAGGACGCCGGCTACATCAATCTGTCTTCGGTGGGTGGCGGCACAGTGGCCTGGCGGACAGCGGGTTTACCCTTGGTCCAGCCCATGCTGGATGCCGGTGAGCGCGACTTCTATGACCGCTACTCGCGTCATTTGCTATTGCCCCAAGTGGGCGAGGCTGGCCAGCGCCGCTTGCAGCAATCCAGAGTGCTGGTGCTGGGTGCCGGTGGGCTTGGGGCCCCGGCAGCGTTCTATCTCGCCGCAGCGGGGGTGGGCAGGCTGCGTATCGTCGATGACGACGTGGTCGAACGCAGCAACCTTCAGCGGCAGATCATCCACACCGAAGCGGCCTTGGGCACAGCCAAGGTGGACTCGGCGCGAGAGCGCCTGTTGGCCTTGAATCCGCACATCGACGTCGAAGCGGTTGCCGAGCGGGTCACCTCGGCCAACATCGATGTCTTGCTGCAGGACGTGGATGTGGTGCTGGATGGCTCGGACAATTTTCCGCTGCGCTACCTGCTCAACGATGCCTGCATCAAGCACGCCAAGCCCTTGGTCTACGCCGCCATCGAGCGCTTCGACGGGCAGGTCAGCGTGTTCGATGCGGGTCGCCAGCGCGGTGTGGCACCGTGCTACCGCTGCCTGTTCCCGGAGCCGCCGCCGCCTGAATTCGCTCCCAACTGTTCCGAAGCCGGCGTGCTGGGTGTGTTGCCCGGGTTGGCCGGGGTGATGCAGGCGACCGAGGTGTTGAAGCTGTTGCTGGATATCGGTGAGCCATTGACCGGGCGTTTGCTGCGTTTCGATGCCCTGCAGATGCGCTTCCGCGAGACCCGTGTGCATGCTGATCCGGCCTGCCCGTTGTGCGCGCCCGGTGTTCCATTCCCCGGATATATCGACTACGCAGCGTTCTGTTCGCATTCGCCATGAGTTGAAAAGCCACAGGCGCTGACCGGTTCTGCACGGTTTTTGCTTTATCGTGCACCTGGATTATTACAAGGTGGTGCGGCATGGCAGCGGAATCCTCGCAGGAACTGGTAAAGGTAGTTGCCCTGTTGGGTGCTGCGGTGGTGGCCGTGCCCTTGTTCAGGCGGCTCGGTCTGGGCTCGGTGCTGGGCTATTTTGTCGCCGGCTTGGCGATCGGCCCGTTCGGCTTCGGTTGGTTCTCCGATCCGCAGGCCATCCTGCATGTCGCCGAGCTCGGTGTGGTGATGTTCCTGTTCGTGATCGGGCTGGAAATGCGGCCGTCGCACCTATGGAGTCTGCGCGGCGAGATATTCGGTCTCGGCACCGCACAGATCGTTACCTGCGCCGTGGTCCTCACCGGCGTCGCAATCCTGTTCGGTTACCGCCCACAGATCGCCTTCATCGCAGCCGCAGGCTTCGTGCTGACCTCGACCGCAGTGGTGATGCAGCTGCTGGGTGAGCGCGGTGACCTGACCTTGCCATCCGGGCAGAAGATCGTCTCCATCCTGTTGTTTGAAGATCTGTTGATCGTGCCGCTGCTGGCTGTGGTGGCGTGGATGGCACCGGCGCAGATCGGTGCGCACGAAGGTTCGCGTTGGACGAGCATCGCCATCGGTGCTGGCGCTATCGTTGGCCTCGTGCTGGTTGGGCGCTACCTGCTCAATCCTTTGTTCCGCATCCTCGCCGCCGCCAAGGCGCGCGAGGTGATGACGGCGGCGGCGTTGCTGGTGGTGTTGGGCGCGGCCTTGCTGATGCAGCTGGGCGGACTGTCGATGGCGATGGGCGCGTTCCTGGCCGGCGTTCTACTGTCCGAATCCACCTTCCGGCATCAGATCGAAGCTGACATCGAGCCGTTCCGCGGCATCCTGCTTGGCCTGTTCTTCCTCAGTGTTGGCATGGCGCTGGACCTTTCGGTGGTGGCGACCAACTGGAAAGTGATCGCGCTGCTGGTGCCGGCAATGATGCTGGCCAAGGCGATCTGCATCTACGGCGTGGCGCGGGTGATGGGCAGTGATCATCGCCAGGCGCTGGATCGCGGTGTGCTGATGGCGCAGGGTGGCGAGTTCGCCTTCGTGTTGTTTGCCGCCGCTGCCACCACCGGGGTGATCGATGCCAAGGTCAACGCCAACCTCACCGCCGTTGTTGTGCTGTCAATGGCACTGACGCCGCTGTGCATGCTGGTTTACCGGCTGTTGGTGAAGGAGGGGCAGGTCTCCACCGATGGCGTGGATGCCGCCGATGGGCTCACCGGCAGCGTGTTGGTGATCGGCTTCGGGCGTTTCGGTCAGGTCTCCAGTCAGTCACTGCTGGCGCGCGATGTGGATGTGACCATCATCGACAACGATATCGACATGATCCGCAGCGCCACCCGGTTCGGCTTCAAGATCTATTACGGCGATGGCACGCGATTGGATGTGTTGCGCGCCTCCGGTGCCGAAACCGCACGCGCAATCGCCGTCTGCGTGGATGACCGCACAGCTGCTGATCGCATTGTCGAGCTGGTGCGGCATGAGTTCCCGCTGGCCAAGCTGCTGGTGCGTTCATTTGATCGCGAGCATTCGTTGTCCCTGATACACGCGGGGGTGGATTTCCAGATCCGCGAGACCTTCGAGTCGGCGGTGGAGTTCGGCCGCGCGGCACTGATGCAGCTGGGCGTGGATGAAGACGAGGCCGACGTGGTCGCGCGCGAAATCCGCAGGCGCGATGCCGAGCGCTTCGAGCTGGAAATGGCAGGCGGCGGGCTGCAGGCTGACACTGGGCTGATGTACCGCAATACGCCCGGAGCACCGACGCCGACACCGTTCACGCCGCCGCGGCGTGAAGCGCGCCCACTCAATCCTGATGCCATTGCCGGGGCAGGGGAGCAGGCTGTCGCCGATTCAGGCGGCGCGGCGGGGCCATGACAAGGTGTGGCGTTGGCCGGAATCAGGGACAATAGCCGCCCCCGTGTTTACCGCCATACCCCATGACTGTCCTCGCCGACGCCTCCACCCAGACCTCCCGCATCCTTGATGGCCGCCGCATCGCCGAGGAACTGCTCGACGATTTGAAGGTACGCGTCGACGCCCGCCTGGTGGCTGGAGGTACCCGGCCCGGTCTGGCGGTGGTGCTGGTGGGCGGCGACCCGGCGTCTTCGGTGTACGTGCGCAACAAGCGCCGTGCTGCCGAAAAGGTCGGCATCGAGGCGTTTGACTACGATCTGCCGGAAGGCACCAGCGAGGCCCAACTGCTGGACCTGATCGATCAGCTCAATGCCGACCCGAAGATCCACGGCATCCTGATCCAGTTGCCGCTGCCGGGCATTCCCGATGCCAATCGCCTGATCCAACGCATCGACCCGCGCAAGGATGTGGATGGTTTCCACCCGCAGAACGTGGGTCATCTGGTGCTGCGCGAGTTCGGCCTGCGCCCGTGCACGCCGCGTGGCATCACCACGCTGCTGGGTCATACCGACCAGCCGGTACGCGGTCGCAATGCCACCATCGTCGGCGTCAGCAATCATGTCGGCCGGCCGATGGGCTTGGAATTGCTGATCGCCGGTTGCACGGTGACCAGCTGCCACAAGTTCACCCCCAAGGACGTGCTGGAACAAGCCGTGCGCAATGCCGACATCCTGGTCGTCGCGGTAGGCATTCCGCAGCTGATTCCGGGTGAATGGGTGAAGCCGGGCGCGGTGGTGATCGATGTCGGCATCAACCGCCTGGACGATGGCCGGCTGGTCGGCGATGTCGGCTTTGAAGCCGCAGCGCAGCGGGCCAGCTGGATCACCCCAGTGCCGGGCGGCGTTGGCCCGATGACGGTAGCCACGCTGATGCAGAACACGATCGAAGCGGCCGAAGCCAGCGCCGAAGGCTTGAAGTTCTGAGGATCCGCAGTGCCGAGCCATGCTCGGCAGGGGCCTTCCCGGCACAGCGTCAATGTAGTGCCGAGCCACGCTCGGCAGAGGCTTCCCCGGCACTGCGTCAATGTAGTGCCGAGCCATGCTAGGCAGGGGGCTTCCCCGGTACAGCATCCAATGTAGTGCCGAGCCATGCTCGGCAATGGCATTACCAGTAGAGACTCTGCCGAGCATGGCTCGGCACTACAGGTCATGGTCCCTGAACACCTCCCCGCCAGCGCGACACTGCGTCGCACTTGCCCCCTGACATCGGCGGGCAAATAAGGGTAAAATGTCGCGCTTCCCCACATCTACCGGGCACGCCGATGCTGCGCATCCAGGCTGAAGCACTAACGTACGATGACGTTTCTCTCGTCCCCGCTCACTCCATCGTTCTGCCTAAGGACGTTGACCTCGGCACGCGGCTGACGCGCGACCTGCGGTTGAAGTTGCCGATTGTCTCGGCCGCCATGGATACCGTCACTGAAGCTCGCCTGGCCATCGCCATGGCCCAGATCGGCGGCATTGGAATCCTGCACAAGAACCTGACCGTCGAGCAGCAAGCTGCCGAAGTGGCCAAGGTCAAGAAGTTCGAATCCGGCGTCATCCGCGACCCGATCACCGTTGGTCCGGAAACCACGATCCGTGATGTGCTGGCCCTGACCCAGGCGCACAACATCTCCGGCGTGCCGGTGGTGGGCAACGACGGTCAGCTGGCCGGCATCGTCACCCACCGTGACATGCGCTTTGAAACCGAGCTGGACGATCCGGTCCGCCACATCATGACCAAGAAGGATCGCCTGATCACGGTCAAGGAAGGCGCGGCCTCGGATGAAGTCCTGTCGCTGCTGCACAAGAACCGCATTGAGAAAGTGCTGGTGGTCAACGACGCGTTTGAACTGCGCGGTCTGATCACGGTCAAGGACATCCAGAAGAAGAGCGACAACCCCAACGCTGCCAAGGACGCTGCAACGCGTCTGCTGGTTGGTGCTGCGGTCGGCGTTGGTGGCGACACCGATCGCCGCGTTGAAGCGCTGGTTGCTGCCGGCGTTGACGTGCTGGTGGTGGACACCGCGCACGGTCATTCGCAGGGCGTGCTTGACCGCGTGCGCTGGGTGAAGAAGAACTTCCCGAATGTACAGGTCATTGGCGGCAACATCTGTACCGGCGACGCCGCACTGGCATTGCTGGATTGCGGCGCCGATGCAGTCAAGGTCGGTATCGGCCCGGGCTCGATCTGCACCACGCGTGTTGTCGCTGGTGTCGGTGTGCCGCAGATCACCGCGATCGACCTGGTTGCCGAAGCACTGCAGGATCGCATCCCGCTGATCGCCGACGGTGGCATCCGTTACTCCGGTGATATTGGCAAGGCGCTGGCTGCTGGTGCTTCGACGGTTATGATCGGTGGCCTGCTGGCTGGTACCGAAGAATCGCCGGGCGAAACCGAACTGTTCCAGGGCCGCTCCTACAAGAGCTACCGTGGCATGGGCTCGCTGGCTGCAATGGAAAAGGGTTCCAAGGACCGTTACTTCCAGGACGCCGCCACTGCCGACAAGCTGGTGCCGGAAGGCATCGAGGGCCGCGTTCCGTATCGTGGCCCGGTTGGCGGCATCATCCATCAGCTCATCGGTGGCCTGCGCGCGACCATGGGTTATGTGGGTTGCGCCACCATCGAAGAAATGCGCACCAAGCCGAACTTCGTCAAGATCAGCGGTGCCGGCCAGCGTGAGAGCCACGTCCACGACGTGCAGATCACCAAAGAGCCGCCGAACTACCGCGCTTGATGCGGTAAGCAGAAGAGGAACGTGGACCTGGTCCCGTTCCTCTTTCTCTATCCGCCATTCGTTTTGCATCGACTCCCGTTTTCATTGATCACTTGCCGGGCTTTATGACCAACATCCATAACGACAAGATCCTCATCCTCGATTTCGGCGCACAGTACACGCAGCTGATTGCGCGTCGCATCCGCGAGTTCGGTGTGTACTGCGAAGTCTGGGCCTGGGACCACGATCCGGCCGAGATCGCCAGCTTTGGTGCCAAGGGCATCATCCTGTCTGGCGGCCCGGAAACCACCACGCTGCCCGGCGCGCCGGCTGCACCGCAGGAAGTGTTCGACAGCGGCCTGCCGCTGCTGGGCATCTGCTACGGCCTGCAGACCATGGCCAAGCAGTTGGGCGGTGGCACTGAGGCTGCTGACCAGCGCGAGTTCGGTCATGCCGAAGTGAAGCTGCTCGGTAACGACGCGCTGCTGGGCGGCCTGTCCGACCATAACGGCGAGCCGCGCCTGGATGTGTGGATGAGCCACGGTGACCACGTTACCCACGTGCCGCCGGGCTTCGCCATCACTGCCGTTACAGACCGCATTCCGGTGGCCGCGATGGCCAACGAAGACAAGCGCTGGTACGGCGTGCAGTTCCACCCGGAAGTGACCCACACCAAGCAGGGCTCGGCACTGCTGAAGCGTTTCGTCACCGACATCTGTGGTTGCGACACGCTGTGGACCGCGGCCAACATCATCGACGACCAGATCGCCCGCGTGCGCGAGCAGGTTGGTAGCGATGAAGTGATTCTGGGCCTGTCCGGCGGCGTTGATTCCTCGGTGGTTGCGGCACTGCTGCACAAGGCCATCGGCGAGCAGCTGACCTGTGTCTTCGTCGACACCGGCCTGCTGCGCTTCCAGGAGGGCGACCAGGTCATGAAGATGATGGCCGACAACATGGGCGTCAAGGTTGTGCGCGTGAATGCCGCCGACCGTTACTTCAAGGCATTGGAAGGCGTCAGCGATCCGGAAGCCAAGCGCAAGGTCATCGGCAACCTGTTCGTCGAGATCTTCGATGAAGAGTCGAACAAGCTCAGCAATGCCAAGTGGCTCGCCCAAGGCACGATCTATCCGGACGTGATCGAGTCGGCCGGCAGCAAGACCGGCAAGGCACACGTGATCAAGAGCCACCACAACGTGGGCGGCCTGCCGGAAGACATGAAGCTCAAGCTGGTTGAGCCGCTGCGCGAACTGTTCAAGGACGAAGTGCGTCGCCTCGGCGTCGAACTCGGCTTGCCGCGCGCGATGGTCTACCGCCATCCGTTCCCGGGTCCGGGTCTGGGCGTGCGTATCCTCGGTGAAGTGAAGCGTGAGTACGCCGAGCTGCTGGGCAAGGCCGACGCGATCTTCATCGAGGAACTGCGTGCCGCCGATCTGTACGACAAGACCAGCCAGGCCTTCGCCGTGTTCCTGCCGGTCAAGTCGGTGGGCGTGGTTGGCGATGCGCGTGCCTATGAGTGGGTGATCGCACTGCGCGCAGTGGAGACCATCGACTTCATGACCGCGCATTGGGCGCACCTGCCGTACGACTTCCTCGGCCGCGTCTCCAACCGCATCATCAACGAACTGCGTGGCGTCTCGCGCGTGGTCTACGACATCTCCGGCAAGCCGCCGGCGACGATCGAGTGGGAGTGATCGGGCATCTGGCATTGCGCGCTAGCAACTGGCGGTAACAAGCCAAAAGCTCGCTTGGCGCGCAATGCTGTTCACCAGATCATTTGAGTAACCGGAATCCGATGCCAGAGCGCTGGCATCGGAGTTTTTGTTTTGTGGGAGCGGCGTAAGCCGCGAAGCACGCACATCATCAGGTGGCGGAGTGCTCGGGGACGGATCGAGCAAGGTCAGATTCGCGGCTTACGCCGCTCCCACAGACAAGCACCGGGCCGGTGCATGAGTTGTTTCGCTGAGATGCGCTGCACTACATGTAGTACGGGTATTTGCTTTACTCAGGGCGAGCCTGATTCGGCCTGCGACCTTTCACTGCATTGGCACGTGCGCGACATGCTGTTTGCCCTTCGGCGTCTACCGGTAAACGTGCGCTGATCCGAGCCTTGAGCAACGCACGCTCCTCAGCTGCCATCGCGCCAAGCGTCGTTCCTACGCTTGGCGCCCCGAGCGCCGTGGACCAGAAGTCTTCGAAATCGGCGAAGGTGCGGGATACCTCTATTTCGCGCGTTTCAATCGTCTCCAAACCTGCGTCGGTCCACAACTCCTGCAACACCTCGATTCGTGAGGCTTCAGGACTGGGCGGTGACGGAACTGCATGACCAAGCCTACGCATCTCCGCCAGCAGGATCTCATAGGGAAATCCGCCACCTAGCATGTCCCAGGCGTATGCGGCGACGGTCCCACCCGGGCGCACCACACGTGCCATTTCAGCCACGCCTCGGGCGGGCTCGGGGACAAAGAAAATCACCAGCGGCATCACCGCGATATCGAAAGCAGCAGCCGGGTAGGGCAGGGCCATCGCATCACCTTGCTCAAACACTGCCGACTGCAGCGTTGGCTGCGCACGCGCATAGGCGAGTTGTTGCTGGGATGGATCTATGCCATGCATCGAGCTGGGCGCGCAGCGTCCGATCACCATCCCGGTGAAGGCACCGTTGCCGCAGCCGACGTCCAGCCATTGCTGACGCGGTGCTGGAGCCAGCCAATCGAGGAATACGTCGCCGGCAAGCTGGCTCCACACTCCCATGTAGCGCTCGTAGGCTGCGCCGTCGCGAAAGCGGATTTCATTGATCGTCATATCAAGCCTCACAGAACGCAATCAGCGTAGCGGAAAGATACAGCCCCAACCCGAATACCGAATGCGTGGCCAAGCTGCGCAGGCAGTTCTTCAACGGCGTAGGCGTCTTTGATGCCATGAACCCCGCACCCATTGCCGGTTGCATGACGAACAGCGGTGCGACGACGGTTGCCGTGCCCACGACCAAGGCGGGCAGCAGGGAGGGATGGTACAACCAGGACCAGCCTTCAACTGCCACCAACAGCACCGCGAAAGCGATGCCAATGGCGTAGTGGATGACCCAGCCAAGCAGCCGCTCGCGCGGTATTGCTGCAGCCTGCCCGATGCTGGCGTGTGCGAACGTGCCCTTGCCCAGGTGTCCTGCCCAGCGTCCGAGCAGTGCGTAGTCGAGCGTGGCAATGCCAAGCCGCTTGAGGGTCTGCGTCCAGGCATCCATCACCGCGGTAGCCCCGATTCCGACCAATACCAGCCGTAACACTTCCATCCAAGTCATCTTGGTTCCTTTGCAATCGACTCATCTGCTGACCGGCATGGTAAAAGTTGAAGTCAACTTCAAGTCAAGAGGCTGCGATGGACATTGCCGAAGTCGCCAAGCGCACGGGGTTGGCGTCCTCCACGCTGCGCTATTACGAAAACAAGGGCCTGATCGTGGCAAGTCGGGGCGCTGGTGGCCGGCGGCACTTTGCCGCTGACGTGCTCGACCAGTTGGACTTGATCGCCTTGGGCCAGGCCGGCGGGCTGTCGCTGGACGAGATCCAGACCATGCTCTCGCCGCAGGGAGCTCCGCGCGTGGATCGGGCGCTGCTGTTGGCCAAGGCCGACGAGATCGATGCGACCGTGAAACGCTTGCGGGCCATGAGTGAGGGCTTGCGCCATGCCGCCGCATGCCCTGCTGAAAATCACGTGGAATGCCCGACCTTCCAGCGCCTGCTCAAGGCCGCGGGCGCTGGCCGGTTGAAGCAGGACGTAGCCAAATTGAAAGCGGTGAGGCGCAGTACTCGGGCTGGCGGCTGAGTCGACGCATATCGAACTTATGCCTGCATCTGCAGGGCGCTTTCAATCACGGCACCAGCCCTTCCAGTTCGCGGTAGATCTGTTCCAGTGCCTTCAGCTCGCCCGCGTAATCGAAGTTTGCATCCTCGCGTTTCTTCACAAGTTCGAGCACGTCGAAGTCGAGCCCGTCGGCGCCGCTGCGGTTCCACTCAGCTTGCAGCACGCGGTCGGCGTACTTGCCCATGCCCAGCTCGAAGCGCGCACGATTCAGCGCCGCAGGCACATTGCGGCTCGCGCCGAGCACGCGATAGCCGCTGGATCGGTCGCGAATGGTGTAGATGCCCATCGGCGGGAAGGCGTCACGTGCCTGTCGTGCGAGCATCCGTCGCGCTTGACGCGAGGTGTGGCTGAGGGGCGCGTCCATCTTTCTTTTCCTTGTGGCGGTAGTAGAGGCTGTGCAGTACGAGCATGGTGAGGAATGCGGCAGGGCAGGCCCAGAACACGCCGGCCAGGCCGAAGTGCGCTTCCAGCACCACGGCAACCGGCCATTCGACGCCAATGATTGCAGTCATGCTCAACAGTGCCGGCAGCAGAGCAGCACCACTCGCACGCATCGAGCCCACCAGGACGTTGCTCCATCCGAGCAGCAGCACGCTCCAGGCGGCGGTGCGCACGATGCTGACTGACAGATCAAGTACGGGCCCGGGCTCCAGGAATACACGCAGGGCGAAGGGCGCCAGCAGATGTGCAGCCAACACGAACAATGCGGTGACCACGGCGTTCAAGCGCAGACCCATGGCCACGATCGCTGATAGCCTTTCGCGTCGTCCCGCGCCAACTGCGTGCGCGCTGAAGATCGTTGCGGCGATGCCCAGGCTCATCGCCGGGAACTGCACCCAGCTCAGAACCTGCGTAGCCGCGCCATAGGCTGCGGTTGCGGTGGAGCCGTGACGGTTTACCAGACCGAGCAACACGATCTCAGCAAGCGCCAGTGCCAGCATCTGCAATGCAGCCGGCAGGCCGATGCGCAGCATGCGTTTGGCGATGGCCGCACTTGGTTTGCAGTCCTGCCACCCTGAGCCGGGGGCAAGCGGATGGTCGTGCCGACGCCAGCGCCGGATCAAGACGGTGAGTGCTGTCAGCTGCGCGAAAAGCGTTGAGACCGCCACACCAGCCACGCCTAATGGCGTACCGGCGACGAGTAGTGGCGTGCACACCGCGCCCATCAGTGTCGCGGCCAGCAATGCCCACATCGGCGAAAGCGCGTCGCCGGTGCCGCGGCTCAGCGACAGGCCCGCCCATGTGACAAACACCAAGGGCATCACCAGCAACATGGCGCGTGCATAGCCGACCGCGGCTGGCAAAATGTCCTTTGGTGTGCCCAATGCCTGCATCAGCCACGGTGCAGACCACGCCCCGGCTGCTGCGATTGCAAGCCCGACAGCAAACGCAGCGACAAAGGTTGTTGCAGCCACGCGCCGCACCTGTGCGGTGTCACCCGCGCCCCATGCTTGTCCTGCAAGGACTGTTGCACCGGCACCCAGCCCTATGATCAGTGACAGCAGCAGGAAGAACACGGGGAAGAACGATGCGGCAGTCGCGATGCCGCGCACGCCGAGCAGGTGTCCGAGCCAGAAGCCATCGAGCAGGCCGCCTGCGCTTTGCAGCGCGTGAGTGAGGATCAGGGGTGTCAGCAGCGCAAGGTAGTGCGTGCGCAACGTTGGCGCCGGTTTGGCGGCGACGGGTGATTCTGGTGTGCTCATGGGTGATCTCGTTGATCGCAGGCGTGCGTATGCCCGCAGCGCTGCGACCCTGAGCCGCGCACTGGTTGCAACAACAGCAGGAAAGGGCGGTGCTTAGCCGGGGGCAGGCTCGGCGAGCTGCAGTACGTACGCCCGCACGTCCTTCGGCCAATCGGACATCTGCGCCACCAACCGCTCGTGGTCGCCGGCAAACAGTGCTCGTGATGCTTCCTCGAAACCAGCAAGATCGCCGGCCAGCGTGGACATGGCGTGGTACGCGCGGTCGCGCGCTTGGCGCGTCTGGTCCATGCCGCTGCCTGTGCGCCGCGCTTCGTGCACAAGCTTGCGCAAGGCCACGGAAGCGCCGCCTGGCTGCGCCGCAAGCCAGTCCCAGTGCTCCGGCAGCAGCGTCACTTCGCGCGCGACCACGCCGAGTTTGGGGCGGCCGCGGCCTTTTGGTTGCTGGATCGGCGCAGCTACGGTGTAGCGCGCGGCGACAGCGTCCTCGCCGCCGCGCAGGTCGAGGTCTGCAGCCTGGCCGGTGGCATCGCTGAACACCAGTGGCTGTGCGCCGGGCTGCGTCTGCTGCGTGCGCAGCAAGGCCAAGGCGACCTCATGCAATGGGCCGGTAGTGAGGCGTTGCCCGTTCAGGAAGGCGGTGTACGAGGTTGACGGGTCTGGCTTCATTTGAAGAATATTACCCGGGTTAAATTTTATCGTCAATAATACCCGGATAAAATAAACGGGCGCAGTGGGGCTTCCAGCAAGGTGGCTTGGCAGTCCCTGCCGATCAGAACCGATGCAGGCGTTCCTTCCATGCCTGGTGCTGGCAATTCTCGATGCGCGCCTGTTATCGGTTGCCAGCGACGACAGAGTTGTGTGGCCCAGCATGTCAGTGCCTTGCTGGGTCCACTGCGGCATCAACGGAACGTGACATTTACCGTGGCCGTTGCCGAGAACGGGCCCAGCTTTGCCGTGTCATCAGTCCACATCAATGAGGCAAGGAAGTCGTAGTTCATCAGTGTGTTGTTGACGGGGCCGAGCGGTATCGACTTCTTGAACTGGATGAAGTGATTCGGCGTATCTGCCGGGGATATCGCAATGCCGAAGCCGCCGTTGAGCTTGGGCATGATGATGACGCCGTCCTGCACGATGTTGAGGGTGCTGATCGAGGCGACCAGCATTCGATCGCTGCATTCATTGCCCGCGCCGGGTTGGGTCATGTCGACCTGGATCTGGAATGGGATCTGCGACTGGATCGCTCCCTTGTTGATGTCTGCAACCGGGATGCGGCCAAAGTTCACCGTGCTCCCCGAGTTCCCGATGACCGTGATGCTTGGGTTGCATGCAATGAAATGGATCTGTCCGAGTCCAGAGATGCCGGCGCGGAAATTTGAGTTGGGTATGGTATTCAGGCCGCCTTCGCCGTCTACTTGAAACAGGTCGTAAACCCCGTAGTTGTCGATCTTCCCGCTCTGCGGCGGTGGGCTGCCGGTCGCCTTGATGTAGATCGAAAAGGTGACGTTCAATACCATCGACGTTGCGCATTGTTTGGCCTTGGCATTGTTCCAGTACATCTTGCAGTTCTGGCGGTTTGCCGGCGGCGCGGTTCCTTGACCTGCCAGCAATCGGATGTTGCCTCTGCTGAGGCTGTGGTCGACGCTTTTGATGGTCACGCCAATCTCGATCGACGGGTGGATCTGGGCAACGGTTCGATCCGGGTCCCAGTAGAAGAATGCTTCCTCCCCTTGCGGCGCGTCTTGCGCGTCTACGCAGCGGAAGCTCACGGTGTAATCGTCCGAGCGCCACAGCAGCCGGCCGCGGACCGCATCACCTTTGGAAATGGTGATCTCATCGAGCAATGGGATGACCTGGTTTACCGATTCGGTCATGGCATCCTTGCAGGACAAAGCCCACGCTGTGCTTGGCAGCACCGACAGGAGCATCAGTACCGCAAGTGCCTGGAATAGCTTTTTTTTCATGTCTATTTTCATTGTGATTGGCTTGGCGGAGCGCAGTGCAATTCGATGTGCCGGTAGCCGGCCAAGGTCATGTGGGTTGGCGCTGCGTGCGCTTGATCGAGGCGCATCTCGCAGCGCTGATTTGGCTTGTTTCCCCAACGCACCGAGAGTCGGTCGCCCGGGTTCACGCCACTGACGAAGATCTCGCCATTGGGACCAGCGATGCCGCGGCTCAAGCCGTCGTTGCCGAACACGGTTGCCCCGAGTGGAACACGGATGTCCTCAACGAGAATGGGATGGATCATCAAGCTGACGCCGCGACGGGTTTCAAAATCCACGCGCGTCAACGCACCGCGCGTTGGCACTACGTTTCTGGAAACCCTGCTGGCATCCATGTCAGCACCAAGATCATCAGTGCGCAGGGCGACCCGATTGGTTCGATAAGCGCTGATGCCGCTGATCAGGCCGTAGCCTCGGTGATCCAGGCGAACCCCTGACTGATTCTCCAGGCCAAGGCCGGCGCCATCCTGCGCGTGCACCAGGACATTGGTACGGTGCAGTGACTGTGCAAAGGTCAGGCCGTTGCGGTGAAGAACCCAGCCGCCGCGGACCCCCCAGTTGATCTGGGAGTAATCGTCTGCGAGCGTGCCGCCGAACGTCGCGACACCCTTGCTGCCCATGTATCGCAGGTTTGCCGAGCCAGTAGTACCGGTATCGGTTCTGCCTATATTGACGCCATAGCCAAGCCGGTCGCCATCCAGCAGGGAGCCATTCAACCCGGTCTGGTAGCTTGCGCCGCTATGGCGCGAGTGGCTGTAGGAGGCAGAGCCGCTGCTACGGCGCCTGCCCAGTCGGTCAAGGGGCATGGACAGGGTCAGGCCGAACGAACGGTCCGCGCGGCTGTAACGACTCTGGCTATGGCGAACGAACGCGCCAAAGTTGACTGCGCCAATCTGGCCATTCAACCCCAGTTGTAGTTCGCGCTCGCGTTCGTTTGCACCCCAATAGTTCTGGTTGTTGTAACTGGCATTGAGCGTGTAGCCGTCGGAGATGCGCTGATTCAGTGCGACTTCCAGGCGGTTGCGTTTGTTGTGGTAGCGCTGGCTGCGTATCAGTTGTTGTGCTGGCTCAGTCCACGGGGCGGCGTGGTCCGCAGATTGCCCCGGATCGTCGTAGCTGGACTCGT
This sequence comes from Stenotrophomonas sp. STEN030, assembly GCF_056759995.1. Lineage (NCBI taxonomy): Bacteria > Pseudomonadati > Pseudomonadota > Gammaproteobacteria > Lysobacterales > Lysobacteraceae > Stenotrophomonas > Stenotrophomonas sp. STEN030. The sequence continues at coordinate 101,909 of NZ_JBRREB010000004.1, forward strand.
AGTAGCCGTGCCGCCACTGCGCGCGCTCTGCAGACGCGTCGCTGAAATCGTAGTAGCCGGAAGTAGAATAGCGATGGCCGACCAGACGGAATTCGGTGCCGTGTGCATTCAGCGATTTCGAATACAGGAACCGGTAACTCTGGCCGTTGCTCACCTTGCCCTGAGCCAGCCGGGTGCGGGCGTGGATCAGGTCGATGGAGGCCGATCCAAGCCGGCCGAGGCTCTGGGCCGCCCCAAGCGCTACGGCGCTGTAGTTTTCAGACAACAGCAGGCCGGCATAAGGCGTAGTGTCCGATGCCAAGCCCCGCGCTGCGCTTGCCTGTACAAAACGCGGTTGGTAGCGGTCATAGCCATTGCGTAGTTCGCCGGCGTTGAATTCGTAGTGCAGTAGACCTGGTCGCAGCATTGTCTCGACTGCAGAGAAAGATTGCCTGTAGCGTTGCAGCGAGCCATCCGCTTCAACGATGGAAACCTCCAGTTCGCCGCTCAGCCGGTTGGGCACGATATCGTCGATCTGGAAGGCGCCCGGAGCCACGTTCAAGGCATAGATGAGGCTTCCGTCCTGACGGATCTCAACGCGTGCATTGCTGGCGGCCACACCGCGTACAACCGGGGCATAGCTGCGTTGGCTGTAAGGCAGCATTTCGTCATCGTTGGATATCTGCACACCACGAAAGCGAATGCTGTCAAAGACTCCGTATGCGGTATAGGTGTCGCCAAGCGTCAATCTGCTGTGCGCGGAACCGAGATCGGTCTCTGCGCGGAAACCTTGCGTTTTCCAGTGTATGCCCCTGTCATTGCCTGATCGGTTGCCACTGGAGGTATGACGAAAGCGCCACATTCCCGCATTGAGCGTGCTGTTGATCGATGCAAAAAAATAGCTGTCCTGGCGCTGGTTTTCGTGGTCGTTGTGCGCTCCATTGAGTGCGTAGTCGACCAGTAGTGCGTTGACTCCCTGGTCTCGTAGCGCGACCGGAATGTGGCCGCGCGGCAGGTTGATCAGGTGAACCTGCGGAATGCGCAGATCCAGCCGCTGCTGGTTGCCGTTGTAGCTGACGCTTGCATCTGGAATGACACGGTCAAGCGCGACGCAGTCAGATGCGTCGGCAGCGCCGGTCTTGAGATCCTCAAGACGTATGCCCCATTGTTTGGCGCGATTACGTGGCAGGCACGGTTCGGTCTGGCCGGACGGGGATGCCGTGAACGTGATTTGCTCGCGGGCCACTTCATTGCCATTGAGATAGACGGCGAAGGGATAGGTGCCAGGGAGAATGGCACCGGGGCTGGACAGCGCGGCGACATCGCTGCGGTTGGCGTCGCCACGCAGAAAGTCCAGGTTGAAGTTTCCGGAGGCAACAGCGCTGCCGATGCCAAGTGCGTTGATGGCCACCGCGAGCGGTGCCAGGCGAGGGGCCGCACTGCCCCCCCGCAGCGTTACACGGATTCTGCGAAGCATGATGGATATCGCGAAGTGGATCGGGGGGCTTAGGACCGCAACGGCACGTCGGTGACATCGCTGATGCCGCCGTAGTCATTGATGTAGCCAAAGCGCAATGAGCGCGTATCGTTGAGTTTCAGCTTGGACAGTGGTACTGAGAGCGTCTGCCCCGGCGCGATCATGTCCAGCTTGATGTCGTTGCCAATGCCTGCAGTTGCCAGCCCTTGCAGGTGCGAGAAGGTGATATGCATTGGACTGTTGTTGCGAACCTCCAACTGCTGGCCGTCGATACGCCACTGGAGGCTGTGGGCGGCTTCATCCAGCGTTGTGTCGAGTTCACGCGGCCGGTAGAACAGCTTGATGCGGGTGCGTATGGCCACCTGCAGGACGTTGTCGGCTTCCGCAGTGGGCGGAATCTCCTGCACGTTGATCCACAGCAGCGACTCCTTGTCCTCTGGAAGTCCGCTGCCGGCATAGATCATTCGAACCACCGCCTGCTCGCCTGGCGCCATCCGCATCAGTGGTGGTGTGATTGCCATCGGTAGATCCTGAGGGACCACGGAGTCGTCACCGGTGTCCAGCCAGGTTTGAACCATGTAGGGCAGGCTGCTCTTGTTGGACAATGTCACCGCGGCAGATGCGGACTTGGCGTCGTAGATCACACGCGTGGTTTGCACCTGCACTGCTGCATGAGCCGCATTGGACAGGGAAAGGCAGAGCAGCGCGGCCAAGGCGATAGGCCACTTCGCCTGGGAAATAGGGGCGTGCATGAAGTTCATTGGTCTTGCCAGAGAATTGGACGATTGCGCGCGGGCGCCTGGAAGATTTGCCGCGGGGCTGGAAACGGCGATGCGTCGCAAGCCCCGCGGAGTCAATCAGCGGTACTCGATCGAGAACGTCGAGTTCGCGTCGGCGAGGCCTGCGCCTACATCTTTCTCGAACGACTTGTAGCGAGCCTTCAAGTTGACGGTTGCCTTGCCGGTGGCGGCAACGGTGACCAGCGCCGGATCAACCAGGTCTTGGTTGATGGGGAAGAGCTTGTCGTTGTTGTCCAGGATCTCAATGCCAACGCCGGTTGCCTTGCTCACCGCAAGCAGTTCCGGGTGACCGGTTGGGGTGGTGCCGTCAAAGCGCAGCGTGTAAGTGCCGGCTTCGCAGTTTTCCATGTTGATGTTGAAGCTCTTGGGCGAGGAGACATCGCCAGCTTCCTTGAACAAGGTGGTCGGGAAGGTACCGATGGTGACGGTCTGGTCGACGCTGGCGGTGCTTACGTCGCAGGTGGATTGGACGATCTCTCCCTTGAACGTGATCGAACCCGATGCTGCCTGGGCTGCCGGTGCTACCAGGCAGGACAGTGCCAGTGTCAGTGCGGCGTTCTTGAGAATGTTTGGGGTAGTAAAGTTCATTTTATTTTCCTATTCGTTGAGGAGGCACCGGCGCTACCGTTGTGATCTCGCAGGCGTTTTGAACATGGCGACGGAGGCTGTGTAGCGCGTCGTGATGGCTCCAAGTGGAAGTCGCACTGATTGCGACGTTGGTTTCAGGGCCAGGGCTCACAGCTGCTGACGCGTAGGTGGGGTCATGCGGTGTACTGCATGAATGGTGGGAAGGACTCACTGCTGGTGTGGCGAGCGAGTGCGGTGGTGAAGCAAAATAGTTGTCCGGAGAATCGCGATTCCGTCGGCGAATATGGCTGCTTCCGTTGCCGCGCCAATTGACGGTGCGTGTATTTCTGAAGCGCTGGTTATCAATGGCGGCGAAGCGTTGGAACAGCGATAGCGCCGCCGTACCTTTGAGTGCTGTGTGCGGCGATTTATCAATCAGCTTAGGAAATCGCCTGTTCTCTACGCGGATGTGATCGCGACCATCCAATCGGTTGAGCGCAGTGGTGGAGTTCTGTCTGGCAGCGACGCGCTTGGCTGGAAACTTCAAGCGAAGGCGGAAGTCGGTTCTTCGGTTGCGCAATCGCGTCTTGGATTCGGTGGTTTCGATAGGTCTTGAAGCGATGAATTGAGCCGAAAAGGTTATGTTGCGCCGCTCAATTCGGCTGTAGGTATTTCCCAGAACACCGGCGGCGAGAAGTGATGTTGCTGATGGGAATTATTGGCAATCGATGTGCGGCTTACGCATGCCGGCTTCTGCTTGGTTGGTGCTGGCGCCGTATGGACAACGCCGGCGAGGCCCCGTGGTTGCGCGCTGCGTAATTGGATGAGCGCACGGGCGCGCGCCCGTTTACTGGTGTTCTGGCGCTGGTTGCTCCCAAGTTTTGCGCGGGAATTTGTAGGGATAGTTCGAGTTGGCTGGTCGTCTTTTTGCCGGTGCGGCTGCCTCGGTTTCTTTTCATTCTTGCCAGTTGGCGGTTGCCAACCGCCGATACATCCCTCTTGTTTCTATTTGCCCAGGTCCTTGCAGACAGCAAAGCGTGAGGTGGGGGTGAGGGTGGATCGGCTTTATGTTGAAGCGACACACAGCTATTCGGTGCACGCTGGACGGGGGCGTGGGTGTTCCAGTCGGGAGTTTCTTGGCTATGTAGTGGTCGCCAGGCTCTCCCGGCGCTAGCTGATGGGGTATCGACTGCTGGATATGTTCGGGATGCGGTGTTGGTAAAAGTGTGAACTTGTCAGGGGTAAGCCTGCCCGCCGCCGCGGAATGACGAAGGAAGCCTTGGGATAGGTAGTTTTCTTACGAAGTGTCACGCGGCTGTAATCGATTTCGGCGTTTGCGATGCACACGCGGTCTTCACTTCTTTCAGGTCTTCCGTCCTGCATGATGTCCCCGCTGCCTTGTTTCATACGGGCAGTGCATCGGGGGGAAGTGCAATGCGTTGGGACGAGGCTGTTCAGCCGTCATCAGGGAGGGGGCGAAAGGCTGATCTATATGTGCAGTTGCAGGCGGTGTTGGACGCACTGCCGCAGATGGCTGCGATGGTTCACGATGGCGTGCCTGTGCAAGCCAATCTGCGCTGGCGTGAGTTCTTTGGCAAGGATGCTGCGCTGGGCAGCTCACGTGACTGGCTGGAGCGTGTGCACGCCGATGAGCGTGTGCAGGCGATCGCGGCTTGGCGGGAGTTTCTGCTGCGTGGGCATGCACCAGCGTTTGAGTGCCGTTTGCAGGATGAAGCGGGCCTCGAGCATTGGTTTGAGGTACGTCTGGGGAGCCCGGGCGCAGAGGTGCCGTTGCAGGCAGTGACGATGACGGACGTCAGCGCAAGGCGCCATTTACGCCATTCCCTGGAGCAGAGCCTTGATCTGCAGCACCGCATGCTGGACGCCAGCATGGATTGTATTCAGGTGATCAACATCGATGGCTCGGTGCGGCATATGAATCGGTCCGGCTGCCTGGTCTCCGGGTTGGCGCAGGATGCGCGTGAGTTCGGGATGCTGTGGACTGATCTGTTGCCAGCGGCGTTTCGCAAGAAGGGACGCCGCGCATTGGCTCAGGCGGCGAGTGGCAGGGCGGCAAGGTTTGCGGGACAGACTGGCAACGAGGGCGCGCAGTCGCAGTTCTGGGACAACATTCTTACCCCGATGTTTGATGGGCAAGGACAGGTGAACGGCGTCCTGTGTGTATCGCGTGATGTGAGTGGGCAACAGCAGGCGGAGCAGCGGCTGCGTATCGCCTGCGAGATCGATGAACTCACCGGCTTGCCCAATCGACGCTCGTTCAATCGCAGGCTGCGAATCAGCCTGCAGCGGCATCGTGAGCGCAACGGCACCTTGGGTTTGATGATCATCGATCTGGATCACTTCAAACACGTCAACGACACGTTGGGTCACCCGGCCGGCGATCATCTGCTGCGTGTGTTGGCCAAGCGTGTGGCCGGGCAGGTACCCGACACGGCATTGGTGACGCGCTTGGGTGGTGATGAGTTTGCCGTTGTCCTCGAAGACACCAGCGGTGAAGCCGAGTTGCTGCAGGTTGCAGAACGTATCAATTTGCTGGCGGAAAGCTCGGTGACTTACGCAGGGCAAGTGATCAACACCGGAATGAGTATCGGCTGTGCGCTATACCCGCGCGATGCGCGTGATCCCGCAGGGCTGTTGAAGGCTGCCGACACTGCATTGAATGATCTGAAGGCCAACGGGCGCGGAGGCGTGCGCCTGTACAGTCGCCGGTTGATGGCCATAGCCGAACTGGCAGCGAATCAGCGGCTGATGGCGCGGCAGCTGGTGCGCGATGGGGGCGTGGTGCCGCATTACCAGCCGAAGGTGAACCTGCAGGATGGTCGCGTTGTCGGCTACGAGGCGCTGTTGCGTTGGCCATGTGCCGAAGACAAGCGCATGGGTGAGGACTGCCAGCTGGACGAGGCATTTCGCGACTATGATCTGGCATCGCGTTTGGCAGAGTCCATGCACCTGCAGGTATTGGCTGATATCTGTGCCTGGCAGGCGCAGGGACTGGAGGTGCCGCCAATCGCGATCAATGCAGCGCCGGTGGAGTTTCTCCGTGATGACTTTGCTGAAATCCTGCTGGAGAAACTGCAGCGCTTCGATGTTGATCCGGTGTTGATCGAGTTGGAGGTCACCGAACAGGTACTTACCGATCGCGGCTCTGCTTTTGTCGCCCGTGCGCTGGGCTTGCTGAAGGAAGCAGGCATGCGGATCGCACTGGATGATTTTGGTACCGGGCATTCCTCATTGGCACATCTGCGCGACTACCCGATTGATGTACTCAAGATCGATCGCAGCTTTGTCGCACGCATGGTGGATGAGCCATCGATCCGCGCGATAGTCGAAGCGGTCGGCAAGCTTGGGCCGAGTCTGCGTCTGGATCTGGTCGCCGAGGGGGTGGAGAACGCCAGTCAACGGCAGATACTGATCGAGGCCGGTTACCGGATTGGCCAGGGTTTTCTGTATGACCGGGCGGTTGATGCGGCGCAGGTGGCGCTGCGCTTGCAGGGGCCGCGGAAGATGTCGACGGCCTGAGTCTCATTCGGCCTGGTTGTGCTGTGCTTCCACCAGCCGCAGCCAAGCCTGCGCCGCAGCGGACAGATAGCCGCCGCGGCGCCAGGCCAGCACCATTTTCCAGTCCAGTTCCGGCTCATCCAGCGGCACGATCACTACGTCCGCACGTGGGCGTGCGTTGGCAATCATGCGCGGCAGCAGCGCCACGCCCAAGCCGGCTGCGACCAGTGCGACGATGAAGTCCGGTTGTCCACTGCGGGTGACCTCGCGTGGACTGAAGCCACGTGCCTGACAGGCCTGGATGATGTGCCGGTTCAGCAGGAAGCCCTTCTCGAACAGCACAAAGGGTACGTCGGCCAGGTCCTGCAGCTGCAGGCTGGCTGAACTTGCCAATGGATGCTGGCGGGGCAGCAGCGCTACCAGCGGCTCGGTCCGGACCGGTTGCCAGTCCAGATCATCGGCAACCGGCAGCAGGCTGGCAGCCAGCTCGATTTCACCTGCACGCAGGCTTTCCTCCAGTGCCTCGCTGCCGCGTTCGAGTACGCGCAGCTCGATCTGCGGGTAGAGCTGGCGGAAGCGGGCAAATACCGGCGCGAACAGGATGTCGCTGCCGAGCGAGGCCAGGCCCAGGTGCAGTTCGCCGCGCTGCAGATCGCGAAGTTCTTCCAGTTCGCGCAACATGTCTTCGCGTTCGCCGAGCAGGGCCAAGGCACGCCGATAGACGATCTGCCCGGCCGGGGTCAGCCGCACCCCATTGCGGGAGCGCTGCAGCAGCACTTCACCCAGTTCGTCCTCCAGCTGGCGGATGGCCTTGCTGATGGTTGGTTGGGTCGCGAACACTGCCTCGGCGGCCGCTGAAAAGCCGTCATGGCGGACTACTTCCACCAGCATGCGTAGCTGCCTGATATCCATTCTTAAATGGAATCCATTGGATGCAATGGATTCATTTTATTTATAGATCAGCCCGGCGTACATAGGGGGAATGGAAACCTTGATGTCGTCTTTGCGCCGCGGCCAGCTGGGCCTGCGACGCGGATTGCGCCGTAGCGCCTGCTTGCAGATCGGCGTTCTGGTGGTGATCTGGCTGCTGGCTGAGATGTTGATGCAGTGGCTGGCTGTGCCGGTGCCAGCTGGCATCGTCGGCTTGTTGCTGCTGCTGTTGGCCTTCGTCATGCGTTGGTTGTCACCGCGCTCGTTCACGCGCGGTGCGCAGTGGTTGCTGGCGGAAATGCTGTTGTTCTTCGTGCCGGCGGCGATGATCCTGCTCGACAACCGGCAGATGTTTGGTTGGCTCGGCCTGAAGCTGTTGCTGGTGGTGGTGGCCGGCACCTTGTTGGTGATGGCAAGCACGGCGGTGACCGTCGAACTGCTGCTGCGCTGGAGCCAAGGTCATGAACGTTGAGGTGCTGATGCAGCAGCCGGCGCAGTTGTTGTGGCCGGTGTTCTGGGCCGTGCTGACGGTAGCGATCTACCTGCTGGCCAAGAAGCTGTATCTGCGTAGCGGTAACGCCTGGGCGTCGCCCTTGATCGTTGCGCCGCTGGTCTTGTTGGGCCTGGCCTTGCTGTTGCACGCCAACTATCGCGACTATCTGCGTGGTACGCACTGGCTGGTGGCAATGCTGGGGCCGGTGACCGTGGCGTTCGCGGTGCCCATCCATCAGCAGCGGGCGTTGATCGCGCGGCACTGGAAGGTGTTGGGTGCTGGTGTGCTGGTCGGCAGCGGCGTGGCGATTGTCGCTGCGTGGTTGATGGCCACCGCCCTGCATCTATCGCCAGAACTGCGCTTGAGCTTGGCGCCGCGCTCGGTAACCACACCCTTCGCGATGGACGTATCCGGGCGCATCGGCGGCATCCCCGAGCTGACCGCTGTGTTTGTGATCATCACCGGCGTCTGTGGTTCGCTGTGCGGGCAGCTGTTGCTCAAGTTGCTGCCGGTGCGCAGCGCGATGGCGCGTGGCGCGTTGTTTGGCATGGGCGCGCATGGCATGGGCGTGGCGAAGGCGCGCGAGCTCGGCGAGAGCGAGGGCGCAATCGCCGGACTGGTGATGGTGATGGCCGGTGTATTGAACGTGGCTGTCGCGCCCTTGCTGGTGATGCTGCTGCAAGGCTGACGCCGGCTGGGTTTCAGTCAAGCCGGCGTGTCGCCGGCTCGGGCGTTCTGCAGACTTTCACTACGTCGGGCCAACACCGCCTCGCGGTGGGCGATATAGGCGTTGGCAGCGAGGATGATCAGGGCGCCGATCACCGTCCAGCGGTCCAGCGTTTCACCGAACAACAGCCAGCCCATCACCACCACCAAAGGTAGCTGGGTGAAGCTGATCGGGGTGAGTGCGGACACTTCGCCCAGCTTGAGTGCGCGGGTCCAGAACAGCTGGCCGAGCGTGCCCATCACCCCGGTAGCCACCAGCCACAGCCATGCGATACCGGTTGGCCAGACCCAGACGAACAATGCCGGGATCAACGACAGCGGCACCCAGAACACATACGTGTAGAACACCACGGTATCCGGGCTGTCGACGCCGGTGAGTTGTTTGATCTGGATCGCCACCAGTGCACTGAGCACCGCCGCCATGACTGCGATCAGGCTGCCTAGTTCAAAGCTGTGCGCTCCCGGGCGCACGATCACCAGCACGCCGATGAAGCCGACGATCACCGCGGCCCAGCGGCGGAAGCGTACCTTTTCGCCCAGCCACAGCACCGCAGCGATGGTGACAAACAAGGGCGTGGAATAGGACAGGGAGATGGCCTGCGACAGTGGCAGGTGGCCGATGGCCCAGAAGCCGCACAGCATCGAGGCCAGGCCAATTGCGCTGCGCAGGAAATAGCGTGGCAACTGCTGGGTACGCAATGACGCATGGCCGGGCCGTAGCAACATCGGCAGCAGCGCCAGCAGGCCAAAGCTGTTGCGGAAGAATGCCACTTCCTGGGTGGGAACGTAGGCGGTGGCCAGGCGGATGGCGATGGCCATCAGGCCGAAGGCCATGGCGCTGCCGAACATCAGCAGGGCAGCGCGCATTGCGGTGGAGCGGGGTGCAGCCAGGGCAGTGTTCACCAGCGGGCGCCGACCAACCTGGGCTCGGGTTCAATTGGCACGCCGAAAGTTTCCAGTACCGCCGCTGACACGCGGCGGGCAAATGCCAGCAACTCGGCGCCGGTGGCATTGCCGTGGTTGACCAACACCAGGGCGTGATTGGGGGAAACCCCGGCGTCACCGTCGCGTTGGCCCTTGAAGCCGGCTTTCTCGATCATCCACGCCGCCGATACCTTGCGGTTGCTGTCGTCGCTGCCCGGGAATACAGGCAGTTCCGGGTAGTGCTGGAGCAGCACGTTGATCTGCTCCAGCGGCAGGATCGGATTCTTGAAGAAGCTGCCGGCATTGCCGAGTACATCCGGGTCAGGCAGTTTGCGTTGGCGGATGGCGATGACCGCATTGGCGACGTCGGCCGAGACCGGGAATTCAATTCCCATCGTCCGCAGTTCCTCGCGGATGCCGGCATAGTCCAGCTGCAGCTCGTGCAGTAGCGGCAGGCGGAATTCCACGGCGGTGATCAGGTAGCGATCAGCCTCGTGTTTGAACAGACTGTCGCGGTAGCTGAAGCGGCAGGCCTCCTGGTCCAGCCGCACCCAGGCTTGTTCCTGCCGGTCCCAGGCCTCGACGATCTGGATGAACTCACCGATCTGGGCGCCATAGGCACCGATGTTCTGGATCGGCGCGGCGCCGACGGTGCCGGGGATCAGTGCCAGGTTCTCCAGCCCGGACAGGCCCTCTTTCAAGGACCACATCACCAGCTCGTGCCAGATCACGCCAGCGCCGGCGCGAACGATGGTGTGATCGGCGCGGTGTTCCAGTGCGCTGATCTCGCGGTTATCGAATACCAACACGACATCTTCAGGATCGGCAGCCAGCAGTACATTGCTGCCGCTGCCAAGCACCAGCAGGTCTGCCTCGCCGATGGCGGCAAGCGCTTCAGGCAGGGCGATGGGATCGGCGATGCGCAGCATGCGCGGTGCATGGGCGTCGACATGGAAGGTGTTGAGGTGACGCAGTGGAGCGTTCTCGGTCAGCGACCAAGCAGGGGCGGCATTCGTCATAGCGGTGCGACGGCGCCTCCCGACGGGGACTCGCGACGGCGACGGATGGCATTCACGCAATCGCCGATCAGGCTTGGGCCCTGGAAGATCAGCCCGCTGTAGCACTGCACCAGCGTTGCACCTGCCGCCATCTTGGCAACGGCGTCGGCGCCGGAACTGATGCCGCCGACGCCGATCAAGGGTACCGACTCGGGCAGGCGTGCACGCAGGCGGCGCAACACCAGAGTGGATTGGCCCAGCAGCGGTGCGCCGGAGAGGCCGCCAATTTCCTTGGATAGCGGATCAGCTTCGACCCCGGAGCGGGCGATGGTGGTGTTGGTGGCGATCACGCCATCCACGCCCAGTTCGCCAAGCACACGTGCGGCGGCATCGATGTCGCGATCGCTCAGGTCCGGCGCCACCTTGACCAGCATCGGCACGCGCTTGCCGTGTTTGGCGGCCAGCTGCTCCTGCGCCTCGCGCAGGCCGGCAACCAGGCGCCGCAATGCCTGCTCTTCCTGCAGTTCACGCAGGCCAGCGGTATTGGGCGAGGAGATGTTGACGGTGATGTAGTCGGCCAGCGGATAGACCTTTTCCATGCAGATCAGGTAGTCCGACAGCGCATCCTCGTTGGGCGTGTCCTTGTTTTTGCCGATGTTGATGCCGAGCGGGCCGGGGCGGTGCTTGACTGCCTCAACGTTTTTCACCAGTGCATCAACGCCAAGGTTGTTGAAACCCATGCGGTTGATGATGGCGTTATGCCGCGGCAGGCGGAACAGGCGCGGCTTGGGGCTGCCCGCTTGCGGCAGCGGGGTGATGGTGCCGATTTCCACGTAGCCAAAGCCCAGCGCAAACAGGGCTTCGATGTGCTCGCCATTCTTGTCCAGACCAGCTGCCAGACCCACCGGGTTGGGGAAGCTCAGGCCGAACGCCGTGGTGGGGAGCGGCTTGATGCGGCCGGCAATCAGCGGCGTGGTGCCGGTGCGCCAGGCAAGATCCAGCGCGGACAGACCCAGGCCGTGCGCGCGCTCGGCATCAAGGGTGAACAAAAAGGGGCGGGCAATGGAATACATAAGCTCAGTTCAGCGTGCCGACAAAGGCGCGGGTTTGGTACTCAAAGGCAACCTTGCCATCGACCGCATGCGCATCAAACAGGCGCTGCAGGGCCTCCAGCATGGGGGTATGACGTTCGTGGCCGGCTTGCGGTGCGTAAGAGGAGGACAGCAGCCGGCCGCGCAGGCCGTCGTAGTCCAGATACTGCACATTCGGCAGGTGGACCAGGCCGCGCAGCCCTTCGCCGAACCACTCGCGCATGGTCTGGTCGTCCTGGTAGCGCTCGGCGACCTCGGTGTAGTCGGTGCCGTAGTCCAGCAGCAGCTGCTCGTAGCCGGCCAGGAATGGCGAGGCATCGAGCAGGCGCGAGTTCCAGTACACCAGGGCCAGGCCACCCGGACGCAGGATGCGCATCCATTCGCGGCGTACGGCGTTGGTATCGAACCAGTGGAATGCCTGCGCGGCCGCGACCAGATCAACGCTGTGGTCGGCCAGGGTGGTGGCCTCGGCGGTACCGGCGACGGATTGGAATTGCGGATGTCCGGGCAGCAGCCATTGTTCTGCGGCGGCGCGCATTGCGGCGTTGGGCTCAACCGCGATCAGCGGATGGCCGGCAGCCAGAAACAGCTCGCTGGAAATGCCGGTGCCGGCGCCGATATCGGCGACCAAGGCAGAGCGGGGCAGGCCGATGTCGCGGTGCAGCCATTCCAGCAGCGTGGACGGATAGCCCGGGCGGTAGCGCACATAGTCCGCTACCCGGCTGCTGAAACGTTGGGTTGAATCGGATTGCCCCATGCCGGCCTCAGGAGTTCATCGCAGCGAGGCCAGCCAAGCCGCCGAAGAACACCAGGATGGCAATGAAGAAGATGATGCCGATCAGCCACAGCGCGGTAGCCAGCCAGCCCAGCACCAGCCCGGCCACGGCCAGGCCGTCGCCTTCCAGTTGACCGTTGCTGCGGCGGATTTCGCCACGGGCCATATGGCCGAAGATGATGGCGCAGATGCTGCCGATGGCCGGCAACAGGGTCCAACCGAGGATGCCGGCGACCAGACTGATCACGGCGTAGCTGCTGGTCTGGCGGGGTGCAGGAATGCTCATCGGGAACTCCGTTTCAGCGTTTGAAAGCCCCTCTCCCGCACGCGGGAGAGGGGTTGGGGTGAGGGGAAGCTTTTCAGCCAAGCACTCTCCCACTTCAACGCCCCGACCAAGGCCGGGGCAGACACGATCAAAGATCGAACTTGATGCCCTGGGCCAGCGGCAGCGAGTCGGAGTAGTTGATGGTGTTGGTCTGGCGACGCATATAGACCTTCCATGCATCCGAACCGGACTCGCGGCCACCGCCGGTGTCCTTTTCGCCACCGAAGGCGCCACCGATCTCAGCACCGGACGTGCCGATGTTGATGTTGGCGATGCCGCAGTCGCTGCCGGCAGCCGACAGGAACTTCTCGGCGGTCTTAAGGTTCTGGGTGAAGATCGACGAGGACAGGCCCTGCGGCACGCCGTTCTGCATGTCGATGGCTTCGTCCAGGTTGCTGTACTTCATCACGTACAGGATCGGTGCGAAGGTTTCGTGCTGGACGATTTCATCGCTGTTCTTCAGGCCGGTGACAATGGCCGGCAGCACGAAGTTGCCAGCGCGGTCGATGGCGGTGCCGCCGGTTTCGACGGTGCCACCGGCAGCCTTGGCCTTGGCGATGGAACCGAGGAACTGCTGCACGGCTTCCGGGCTGTTCAACGGGCCCATCAGGTTGGCCGCATCGGTCGGATCGCCGATCTTGCCTTCGACCTGCTTGTAGGCCTTGATCAGCGTAGCCAGCACGTTGTCGTAGATGGATTCATGCACGATCAGGCGACGGGTGGTGGTGCAGCGCTGGCCGGCAGTGCCGACGGCGCCGAACACGATGCCCGGCACGGCCAGCTTCTGGTCGGCGGTCTCGTCCATGATGATGGCGTTGTTGCCGCCCAGTTCCAGCAGGCAGCGGCCCAGACGTTGGGCGACCTTCTGGTTCACGGCGCGGCCGACCTGGGTGGAACCGGTGAACGAGATCAGCGGCACGCGGCGGTCGTCGACCATCTTTTCCGACAGCGCGGTGCCGGCATCGTTGATCAGGAAGAACAGGTTCGGGAAGCCGGCACCTTCGAGCGCCTCATTGCAGATCTTCATCGTCGCAATGGCGGTCAGCGGAGTCTTGTTGGACGGCTTCCAGATGCAGATGTCGCCACAGATGGCAGCCAGGAACGCGTTCCAGCTCCACACCGCAACCGGGAAGTTGAAGGCCGAGATGATGCCGACCAGACCCAGCGGGTGGTACTGCTCGTACATGCGGTGGCCGGGGCGCTCGGAATGCATGGTGTAGCCGTACAGCATGCGGCTCTGGCCCAGGGCGAAGTCGGCGATGTCGATCATCTCCTGCACTTCACCGTCGCCTTCCGGCTTGGACTTGCCCATTTCCAGCGCGACCAGCGAGCCCAGCGCGTCCTTGTGCTTGCGCAGTGCTTCACCGCACAGGCGCACGGCTTCACCACGGCGCGGTGCCGGGGTGGTGCGCCATACCTTGTAGGCTTCCTGCGCGCGGGCGATGACGGTTTCGTAATCAGCCTCGGTCGTCGCCTGGACCTCGGCGATCACTTCGCCGGTGGTCGGGTTCTGCGGCTTGAGGACGCCCGCGCCGGTGGCGGCGGACCATTCCCCGTTGCCCATGTAGGTGCCAGCGTTGGTGGCATCCAGAGCCAAGGCCTTGAGCAGCTCGGAAGACATTCAAACTCCTGTTTCTTAACGTGATTTTGGCGCCGTCGGAAACTGCGGGTGGGGCGACGGAGTGAGTACCACATAGTATCAGAGTGAACCGATTGCCCCCGTACCACTTGGTTTGGCCAATGGGACAGGCTGTGCCGGCGCCACGGACTGTGCTGATGGCGGGCGTTGCCTCGGCTGTGACCGCAAACCCTGTCGCTGGCGGCCGTTTTCGGCCATATTCGCCACCCTTGGTAGGGGTTTCCCCGGTTTGAACAGGATAGACAGATGAACGTGACGATTTCGGACGGGGTAGTGGTCGGCAACAAGCTGCCCTTCGTGCTGTTTGGCGGGCTGAATGTGCTGGAGGATCTGGACTCCACCCTCTACGCCGCCGAGCGCTACGTGGAGGTCACCCGCAAGCTGGGTATCCCGTACGTGTTCAAGGCTTCGTTCGACAAGGCCAACCGCTCTTCGATCACCTCTTTCCGCGGCGTCGGCCTGGAAGAAGGGCTGCGCATCTTCGAGCAGGTCAAGCAGCGTTTCGGCGTGCCGGTGATCACCGACGTGCATGAAGTGGCGCAGGCCGCGCCGGTCGCAGAAGTGGTCGATGTGCTGCAGATCCCGGCCTTCCTGGCCCGCCAGACCGATCTGGTCACGGCCATCGCCCGCACCGGCCGCGTGGTCAACATCAAGAAGCCGCAGTTCCTCAGCCCGAGCCAGATCAAGCACATCGTCAGCAAGATCCGCGAGGCGGGCAACGAGCAGATCATCCTGTGCGAGCGTGGCGCGCAGTTCGGCTACGACAATCTGGTCGTGGACATGCTCGGCTTCCGCGAGATGATCGAAGCCACCGGCGGCCTGCCGGCGATCTTCGACGTCACCCACAGCCTGCAGCGTCGTGACGCCGGCAGCGAAGCCTCCGGCGGCCGTCGCCGCCAGGTCGTCGAACTGGCTCGCGCCGGCATGGCGGTCGGCATCGCTGGGCTGTTCCTCGAAGCGCATCCGGACCCGGACAACGCGCGCTGTGATGGCCCCAGCGCATTGCCGCTGGACGTGCTGGAACCGTTCCTTGCGCAGATCAAGGCGCTGGACGACATGGTCAAGGCGTTCCCGGTGCTGGACATCGCCTGATCCATCCGGGCCGGCGGCTGCTGCGCGGCCCCGGTCTCATGCAGGCCCCTCTCTTACGTCCGTAGTGTTTCATGCAGCCACGTTTGTGGCACACGGATGAAAGAGGGGGCGATGCATCATTTGAAGAGCGGCTTGGGTCTGGTTCTGTGCGGGCTCCTGCTGAGCTCCGCTGGTCATGCTGCGCCAACGGTCCGCGGGCAGATACACAGTTCATTGACGTTGGTGCCTGCATGTGAGGTCAACGGATCGGCTGCCAGTTCCAATCTCAACTTTGGTTCGTTGACCTTCGGGACTGCCAGCACGCTTATGCAGCAGTCCATTACCCAGCTCTTCAGCCCTGACGGTGGCGCGATGAGCATCCGCTGTGCGGCAGGATTCTCTCCGGCGCTCAAGATACGGGCGGGCCGCAACGACGGTCAGGCGTCGGCAGGCGGCAGGGCATTGCACGATGGTGCAGGCCATTATGTTGCTTATGACCTGTACGTGGATACGGGCTTCAATAGCGATGTGCCGATTGACGGAACCGTCTACCTCGGGAGTAGCAACGGCACGGCACAGACGGTGAATCTCTACGGCAGAGTCATGGGGGCGGCGGGCTTGCCGCCAGGCACCTATACGGATTCGATAGCGGTCGAATTGTCGTTCTAGGCTGCTCTTACGCACCTTCGCTAGGGTGGGCAGATTGCAGGCAGCGGATGGCTGACTGCATTACCGATCAAATGGAGAGTTTGCATGAAATTCTGGAATGTCCGTGCAGCGTTGTTCGCCGGTGGTTTGCTGTTCGCTTCGATGGCGCAGGCTGGCACTGTCACCGGCCGGATCGACGCAGCGCTGACGCTGGTCAGTGCTTGTCAGGTAAATGGGTCGTCCGCAACAACGGGGGCGAACTTTGGCACCCTGAGTTTCGGTACGCAAGACTCGCTCTTCAGTACTGCCGGCGGTCAGGTGCTGCGTGGTGGTGGTGGTTCCATGTCGATATTGTGTTCAACGGGTGCCATCCCTGTGATCAAAGTCGGGGTAGGGAGCAATGATGGGATGTCGGCCGGTGGCACGCGGGCACTTGCAGATGGTTCGGGCAACTACGTGCCCTACGATTTCTTCACCGATGCGGGGAAGTCCACGCTGCTGCCGATTAATGGCACGATAACCTTGCCGACCAGCACCGGCGTTACGCAGACAGTCAACCTGTATGGCCAGGCGAAAGGCAAGGCAGGCTTGTCTGCAGGTGTCTATACGGACAGCGTTTCGGTCGAGCTGACCTTTTGATCGCACCCATGCGTTTGCTGTGGATCGGGCTTGCGGCTGGGCTGTGTTCGCTGGTGGCTGAGGCAAGCGCCGGTACCCATGCGGACATGCAGGTGAGTGCGGAAGTCGTCAGCGGCTGCGAGGTCGCGCCCGGCAATTGGGGGGCGCTGGATTTCGGAACGCAGTCGGCGCTGAACAGTGGAGTCGTTGCGACTTCCTTCACCTCCACGGTGCAGCTCAACTGCACGCCTGGCTTGACGTTGTTGATGAAGGTCGACGGCGGATTGTACGGGCGTCAGTTGCAGCACGATGGGGGCAGTGAACGCATCGCCTATCGCTTGTTCGCTGACGCCGCCCGAAGCTTGGCGTTGGGAGTTGACCAAATGTTCCCCGTGCCTTTGGGGCAGACGGGCGCGGTGGTGCTGCCAATTCACGCAGAGCTCAACGTGCCAGCGCAGCGACCTGCCGGCACTTACAGTGATGTATTGCAGGTTCAATTGATCTGGTAAGTACCGGGTTGCGGGGGAAGAATGTTTTTTTTCAGATATATCGCGACAGCCTGTCTGCTCGTGGCTGCGGCGCTGTCGATCGGCGAAACCCGTGCAGCAAGTTCGGTCCTGATCTGGCCAGTTGATCCGGTGCTGCAGGATGGCCAGCAGAGCACTGCGTTGTGGCTGGAGAACAAAGGTCAGAGCCCGGTCAATCTGCAGGTTCGGGTGCTGTCCTGGGCGCAGCAGGAGTTTGATGATCACTACCAGAACCAGCGGCAGATGATCGGCATCCCGCAGATTGCGCAGATTGAACCGGGACAGAAACAGCTGGTGCGCATTACCCGCATGGCGCCGACGCCAGCCGGGCAGCAGCAGGCGTTTCGCGTGATGATCGATGAAATTCCGACAGCCGTGCCGATCGATGCAGCTGCTGCACCGGGCGTGCGCTTCAATATGCGCTACGTCATTCCGTTGTTCGTTTATGGAGCGGGCTTGTCTGCGGGAGGTGCTGCTCAGGGCGTGCGCGATGCAACGGGCGCTGAAGTTGTTCCGCGTCTTGGCGTGCAACAGGTCAACGTGGAGGGCAAGGCCTACCTGCAGATCCGCAACGATGGGCTGGTGCACGCACGATTGACCGAGGCCTCGCTGGAACAGGCAGGTAAGCAACGGGTGTTTCAGGAAGGTTTGATGGGCTACGTGCTGCCTGGCGCAAGCATGCGCTGGCCGCTGCCGGCATCGGAAGGGCGTCCTACGGTGTTGTTGGTGCGTGTCAACGGCGCGCCGCAGCCGCAGCGCCTGGCTATTGAGTGATTGTTCGCATGATGTTGAATTGGATGTGCGGCATCTGCGTGGCGCCTGATCTTGTTGGGGTAGCTGCATGAGCTGCTATCGGTATCCTGCGACCCGCTGTCAAACGCTGTCCCGTGCTGTGCGCTATGGCCTCTGGGCCAACATGCTTGCATTGACCGTTGTGCCGACGATGCCGGCTTGGGCGGGTGAGTTGCCGCTGCTCGAGTTTGATGCGTTGGAGGCCGCGCCGCTGCCGCTGCATCTGGACCTGGTGGTCAACCAGCAGGCAACCAGTCGGCAGGTTGTCGTTGAAGAACGTGACGGTCGACTGTATGCCAGCGCAGCCGCATTGGCCGCTGCCGGGATCAGCTTGCCGCAACCGGTGGCCGACGATGTCGCGTTGGAAGACGTGCCTGGCTTGCGCGTGCACTACGATCGGGCAATGTTGCGCCTGCTACTTGATGTGCCGCCGGCGTGGCTGGCGCAGCAGACCATCAGCTATCGCGCCGCAGCGCCGCGCATGACTGCGCAGGCCAGCTTGGGTGCAATGTTCAACTACGACATATACGCCAATGATGTAGACGACGCTGGCAGCTATGTGGCTGCCTGGAATGAACTGCGGATTTTTGGTGGTGCGGGTAGCGTGACCAACAGCGGGCAGTTCCGACAGATCGTGAGCGGGGAGAAGGATGGGCAGCGTGGGGGGTATCGGCGCTACGACACCACCTGGCGCTACTCCGATGAGAACAGCCTGCTCACCTATGAGGCCGGTGACGTGATCACTGCTGCCTTGCCCTGGAGCAGTTCGGTGCGGCTTGGTGGCGTGCAGTTGTCGCGCGATTTCAGTGTGCGGCCAGATCTTGTGACCTATCCCTTGCCGCAGTTTGCCGGCGAGGTCGCGGTGCCAACGGCGCTGGATCTGTTCGTCAACGGTTACAAGTCATCAAGCGCAGAGTTGAGTCCTGGCCCGTATACGTTGACCAATATTCCACTGATCAATGGCGCCGGTGAGGCAGTGGTTGTGACCACCGACGCACTGGGGCGGCAGGTGTCGACGACGCTGCCGTTCTACGTCAGTACCCGTTTGTTGCAGCCAGGGCTGGCGGATTTCTCGGTTGCGGCCGGCAACATGCGCGAAGACTATGGCGTTCGCAATTTCGGTTATGGTAAAGCCGCGGGTAGCGGCACCTTGCGCTATGGTCTGCTCGACTGGCTGACCCTGGAAGGACATGCAGAAGCGGCAAGGCGGCTGTCCTTGGCCGGTGCTGGTGCAAACATTCGTGTCGGCAATTTGGGTATCGTCAACGCAGCATTGAGCCAGAGCCGGTTCAATGGCAGGCAGGCGCAGCAGCTGGCTTTCGGCTACCAGTACAACAATCCTTTCTACAGCCTCGCTTTCCAGCAGGTGCAACGGCAGTCCGGCTATGCGGATCTTGGCGCTATCAACGCGCAGACATTGCGCACCAGCAGGCGCAGCCAGCAGGCCACGGCCAGCGTACGGCTCGGGGCCTGGGGCAGCGTTGGTGCGGGCTATTTTGATGTGCGCAACGCCGATGACTCGCGCAGCCGCTTGCTCAACCTGTCCTGGAGCCGCTCGTCACGAAAGGGGTTCAGCTTTTACATGTCGGCCAACCGCGACCTGGAGGCAGGAGGGTGGTCGGCAATGGCGCAGATGATGGTGTCGATGGGCGCGCGCAGCACGCTTTCGCTGTCGGCCGAGCGTGATGCCCGTGGTGATCTGCTCGAGCGTGTGAATCTCAGTCAGCAGGTGCCAACCGATGGCGGCTTTGGTTACAACCTTGGCTATGCGCACGGTGGCGCCCAGGACTACCGGCAGATCGACGGAACCTGGCGCGGCGACCAGTTGCAGGTCCAAGCCGGTACCCATGGCAGTCGTTCGATGATGACGCGCTGGGCGGATGTCAGCGGTTCGGCCGTGTGGATGGATGGTCGGCTGTTCGCCGGTAACCGTGTCGATGATGCATTCGTGGTGGTCAGTACGCAGGGCCATGCCGGTATTCCCGTGCGATATGAAAACCAGGATGTCGGTCGCACCGGCAAGAGTGGTCACCTGCTGGTGCCATGGACCAGTGCGTATTACCCAGGCAAGTACGAGCTGGACCTGATGGGTGTGCCGGCGGATATCCGCAGTGCGCGGGTGGAAGAACGGGTGATGGTGCGCGCCGGTAGCGGTTACCTGCTGCAGTTCCCGGTGATGCGCTCGCGCAGCGCCAGTGTTGTGCTTGTCGATGCCGGCGGCACGGTGCTGCCATTGGGTGCTGGCGTCCAGCACGTGGAAAGCGGGACGACCACCGTGGTCGGATGGGATGGTCTGGTGTATCTGGAAAGCGTGGATAAGGCCAATCACCTGCAAGTGAGTCTGGCCAATGGAGAAAGCTGCGTGGCGACGTTCACTGCTGGCGAAGGCGATGCGGCCGTGCTGATGCCGGCCCCTGTGGTGTGCCGATGAGCTGGGTATCCCGGGTAATACTGCTGTCTGTACTGAGTTTCGCTGGGCGCGAGGTGTCGGCAAGCTGCGAGGTCGTGAACGCCCGGCCGGCAGAGTTTGGTTCTGTTGGCTCCATTACCCTGCGCGACGCTGTGCAGAGCACGTCCACAAGTGATGCAGGCATGCATTGTTCGGGTGATGTATCGCAGCCATGGGAGCCGGGGACTACCTATTTTCGCGTGATTTTCAGCTCCGTCGACAATGGCATGGTGGGCCCTGCCGGAGATCGGGTCTCCTACCAGGTCCATGCATCGCCGGACAGGAACAATGCATCGGCGCTGGCTCCGGGAGTGATGGTTGACCTCGCCGCTTTGGGTGTCATCGATGAATTGGGTGTGCTGCAGGGCAGCTCCCCCAAGTCCATCCCGCTATTCCTGACGCTCGCCGCCGGCGCCAATGTTGCTGCAGGCACTTATATCGATAGCGCAACGTTGAGCTGGGATTGGAAGTACTGCGTTCAACAGTCCAGTCCGGGTGTTTGTTCTTCCTATGAGAGCGGTAGTGGAGCCTCGCCAATGGCGATAAAGCTGGTGGTGCAGAATGACTGCGCTATCGCCGCCGATGATCTGGACTTCGGCGCAGCTGCGCTTCCTTCCATGTTCGCAGAGGTCAATGGAAGCATCAGCGTGATCTGCACCAAGGGTAGCGTCTATACCGTTGGGCTCAGCGGCGGGCGGAACCCCAGCCAAGGGCAGCGCAATATGCTTTCGGCCGAGGGGACTCTGCTTGCCTACGATCTTTTCCAAGGAGTCGGCAGCGCACGATGGGGTGATGCAGGCGCTGAGCGCCGTGGCAGCTACGCGGCCGATCTGAACGCTGGCAGCGGTTTGGGCACGAGTGCGCAAAAATTCAACTACAGGGCAGCGGTTTATCCGGACCAGGCGCCTGTGCCGGCCGGCAGCTACGTTGACACCGTGCTGATTGATGTAGCTTTCTGATCCCGTGATGGCACTGCGCGGACGCTGGGCTGGGCTTGGTTGATCGAGAGACCTTGGTGTTGGAACAGCATATTGGCACCCAGCGCAGTCCGGATGCAGCGGCCGATTTGCGCTTGGCCATTGGCATACGGGGGGCCGGATTTGATGGCTGATCGACGCCCGCTCGGCCGGAAATGCTGGCTGGGGGCGGCGCTTGCCTGTAACCTTGGCCTCCATCTTTTGACTCCGTAGCTCAGCTGGATAGAGCGGTCCCCTCCTAAGGGACAGGTCGCACGTTCGAATCGTGTCGGGGTCACCATCTTTCCGCGCAGCTTGCGGTGCCCGCTGCAAGCGCCAGTCAGCCCCCGGTGCGCATGCCGATGCAATGCGTTGAAGCCCTCAATTTCCGTAGTTATGGCCCGGCCGGCCATGCGCACAGCCATGACCATCTGCAGCTGGTGTTGCCGCTGCGTGGGAGCCTGGAGCTGGAAATCGACGGGCGCGGCGGGCGCTTGGACACCTTGCACGGCGCCGTGATCGTCCCGGGTGCAGCTCATGTGCAGGCCGGTAGTGGGCACAACCGGTTTCTGATCGTTGACTGTGACAGTGCCCTGTTGCAGCGGTCACAGTTGGATCAGGGGCGGGTGCGTCCATTCCTGGGGATTTCGGCGGCGGTGTGCAGCTTGCTCGAATTCGTGGATATCAGCATGGGTGGCCGCGATGCGGTGCCTGCGCCAGTGGCCAGACATGTACTGCCGTTGTTGCTGGATAGCTTGTTTGCTGCCCAGCGTCCCTCGGTGGCAGACAATGCCGGCTTGCGGCGGTTGTGCGAACAGATTCGTGCAGCTCCGGGCGAAGCGTGGCCGCTGGCACGGATGGCGCAGATCGCCGGGATGGGGTTGACCGCACTGCATGGCGCGTTCAAGCGTCAATTCGGCCTCACACCGGGGCAATGGCTGCAGCAGCAGCGTCTGCAATGGGCGCAGCGCCAGTTGGCTGAGGGCAGGCAGTCGGTGGCGCAGATTGCCCAGCAGGCCGGTTTCTCCGACCAGAGTGCATTGACCCGGGCCATGCGCCGCTCGCAGGGGATTACCCCGGGCCGCTATCGACGGAGTCCGGACGCGTAGTTTGAGCACAGCGGCGCGCAGCTTGGGACAATACAGCGTGGGCCGGCAGTTGGATGCTGGTGTTGTGTCTGACTGTCGGGTGGCTTGATGAAAGAGCGGATGTTGTTTGGCATTGGTAATGGCGTGGCTTCAGGCGCGCTGTGGGGCTTGGTGTTCCTGGCGCCAGCCGTGCTGGTGGATTTTTCGCCGCTGCAGTTGGCTGCGGCGCGCTACCTGATTTATGGCCTGGTTGCGGTGATCCTGCTGGTGCCGCGCTGGCCGGCGCTGCGTGCGCATATCGGCAAGGCGGACTGGAAGGCCCTGACCTGGCTGAGCCTGCTCGGCAATCTGATCTATTTCGTGCTGTTGTCGATCTGCGTGCAGTGGAGCGGCGGCGGTGCGGCGGCCCTGATAGTCGGCATGGTACCGGTGCTGGTGGCCGTGGTCGGTGCACGTGAGCCGGGGGCGGTGCCGCTGTCACGGCTGGCACCGGCCTTGCTGCTATGTGTGGCGGGCGTGGTCCTGATGGGCTACCAGGCCATCGCCTCGACGCATGTGCAGACCACCACCACGCAGCGTTTGATCGGCTTGCTGTGCGGGGTTGGCGCGCTGGTGTCCTGGACGGCTTATTCGGTGGGCAATACCCGTTGGCTGGCCAAGGTGCCCAATGTGTCCGGGCATGACTGGTCGCTGCTGACCGGTGTGGCAACCGGTGGCCTGGCCTTGTTGCTGGCGCCGATCGCCTTTGCCGATGCCGGGGCAGGGCATTCAGGGCGTGAATGGGCGGGCTTCTGGGTGATGGCCGCAGCGGTGGCGGTGTTTGCCTCCATCCTGGGTAATGCCTGCTGGAACCGAGCAAGCCGCGCCCTGCCACTGACCTTGGGCGGGCAGATGATCGTGTTCGAGACCTTGTTCGGGCTGGTTTACGGCTTCGTGTGGCAGCAGCGCTGGCCGGTGGCGGTCGAAGTTGTTGCTGCGCTGTGCCTGCTGGCTGGCGTGATCTGGAGCGCTGCGGCGCACCGGCCGAAGGTGCAAGCGGCCGCATCGGTGTGAGGAATCTGCGCAGTCAGGTGGCGAAAGCCTGACTGCGGCGCTTCTTTCGATTGTTTGCGGGCGGCGGTTTGCCGTGATGGTCGAAAGGTAGATCGCGCCGCCTTGAGTCAGGTATTGCATGCTGCTTGGCAGTTAGATGCGCGACGTTCGCGCTTGATGACATTTGCAACTTTTAGCAGCAGGTTTGACGAAGTTGCCTTTATCTGTGTTTTTGCAACGCAGCACTTGACAGTCTGATCCCGGCTGTTGTCTCTTGAAGGCCATGAACAGCCAGCAGCCCCTCGCCATCACCTCGCAGTCGCCTTCCGGCGGCCGGGTGAGTGCGCCCGGGTTTGGCGGCGCCATTACCACCACCACTATTACCGTCACCATTAGCCCGGTGCGGTCCGTCGTCTTCGCGTAATTTCCGAAAACCACGGCCCCGCACCCGGATCAGGATGCGGGGGAACCCCATCCAGATGCGTGTCGGGGCCTCCAGCCGAGGTTCTTCCGATGTCGTCAGTTGCTGTTTCACCCGCCGATCCTGCCGCGAACGCTGCCGTTCGCACCGTCGTGCATAAATTTGGCGGCACTTCCGTCGCCGATGCCGAGCGTTACCGGCATGTGGCGCAGCTGCTGCTGGCCCGCGACGAAACCGTGCAGGTCACCGTGGTGTCGGCGATGAAGGGAGTGACTGACGCGCTGATCGGGCTGGCCAAGGCTGCGGCTGCAGCCGATCCGGCGTGGGATGACCGCTGGCATGAGCTGCGGGCGCGCCATCGTGGCGCGGCCGCCGCGCTGCTGGGCGAGCAGTCCGGGGTGACCATCGAATGGCTGGATGCGCGCTTCGAGCGTCTGCGCGAGATTCTGGCGGCGTTGGCGGTCATTGGTGAGTTGCCGCAGGAAGTGCTGGACCGCGTGCAGGGCCTCGGCGAGGTGTTCTCGGCGCATCTGCTTGGCTATCACCTGCAGGCGCTGGGCGAAGACGCCGATGTGCTGGATGCGCGCGACGTGCTGGTGGTCAACCACGGCGAGTTGGGCGTGGATGTCGATTGGAAGTCCAGTGCCGCCAAGCTGGCGTTGTGGCGCGAATCGCATCCGGCACAACGTCTGGTGGTGACTGGCTTTGTTGCGCGCGATCGCAAGGGCAACATCACCACGCTGGGGCGCAACGGCAGCGATTTCTCCGGCGCAATTTTTGCTGCCTTGTTCGCTGCCGACGAGCTGCATATCTGGACCGATGTCGATGGCGTGCTCTCGGCCGATCCGCGGGTGGTGCCGGAAGCGGTGCAATTGGACGCCCTGAGCTACGACGAAGCCTGCGAACTGGCCTATTTCGGTGCCAAGGTAGTGCATCCGCAGACCATGTCGCCGGCCATCGAGCGCGGCCTGCCGATCATCATCCGCAACACCTTCCGTCCGGATCACCCGGGCACCCGCATCACTGCCGACAGCTCCAGCAGCGGGCCGATCAAAGGTTTGACCCTGAGCGCGGATCTGGCTGTGCTGAATGTCGAAGGTACCGGTCTGATCGGCGTGCCCGGTACCGCCGAGCGGGTGTTCTCGGCGCTGCGCAATGCGCATGTATCGGTGGTGATGATCTCGCAGGGTTCGTCCGAGCATTCGATCTGTTGCGTGGTGAAGCAGGCTGAAGCCGAGTTCGCTCGCGACGCACTTACCCAGGCGTTCTCGCACGAGTTGGCAGCAGGCCAGGTGCAGCGCGTGCAGCTCACCAGCGGGGTGAGCGTGCTTGCGGCGGTGGGCGATGGCATGGCCGGCCAGCCCGGCGTTGCAGCGCGTCTGTTCGAGTCGTTGGGGCGCGCGCAGGTCAATATCCTGGCCATTGCGCAGGGCTCGTCCGAGCGAAATATCTCGGTCGCCATCGAAGCCTGCGACGCGACCAAGGCGCTGCGTGCTGCGCATGCCGGCTTCTGGTTGTCGCCGCAGACCTTCTCGGTCGGTCTGATCGGGCCGGGCAATGTCGGTGCAGCCTTGCTTGAGCAGTTGTATGCTTCCGAGACCGCGCTGCTGGCACGCGCCAAGCTTGATCTGCGCCTGCGTGCGGTCGCCTCGCGCAATCGCATGGTGCTCGACCAGCGTGGCATGCATGGCAACTGGAAGGCCGCGTTCGATTCCGCCGCGTTGCCGAACGACCTTGATCTGTTCACCGAGCATCTATTGTCGGCGCGCTTGCCGCATACCCTGATCATCGATTGCAGTGGCAGTGCTGAAGTAGCTGACCGCTATGCCGGCTGGTTGGCTGCCGGCATCCATGTGGTTACTCCGAATAAACAGGCTGGCTCCGGCCCGCTGGCGCGCTATCAGGCGATCCGCGAGGCGGCAGCGTCCACCGGCGCACGCTTCCGCTACGAAGCCACGGTGGGCGCGGGCTTGCCGGTGATCACCACGCTGCGTGATCTGGTCGATACCGGCGATGACGTGACTGCGATTGCCGGTATTTTTTCCGGCACGCTGGCCTGGCTGTTCAATAAATACGATGGCAGCGTACCGTTCTCTGAGCTGGTCACGCAGGCGCGTGGCATGGGTTACACCGAGCCGGATCCGCGTGATGACCTGTCCGGTGTGGATGTGGCCCGCAAGTTGGTCATTCTCGCCCGCGAAGCCGGCTATGAGTTGAGTCTGGAAGATGTGGCGGTGGAAAGTCTGGTACCGACCGAATTGCAGAGCGCCAGCGTCGATGATTTCATGGCGCGCCTGCAGGAAGTGGATGCGAGTTTTTCGCAGCGTCTGGCAGATGCGCGTGCCCGCGGCAATGTGTTGCGCTACGTCGCTCAGTTCAAGCCAGGCCAACACCCGAGCGTAGGCCTGGTCGAGCTGCCGTCTGATCACGCTTTTGCCAACCTGCGCTTGACCGATAACGTGGTGCAGTTCACCACCCGTCGTTACTGCGACAACCCCTTGGTGGTGCAGGGCCCGGGCGCAGGCCCAGAAGTTACGGCAGCCGGTGTGTTTGCCGATGTGCTGCGTGTAGCAGCGGGCGAGGGAGCGCGATTGTGAGTGATGCTTTGACTGGTTCCGATGCACGACAGGCGCGGGCGTTTTCGCCGGCGTCGGTCGCCAATGTTGCAGTCGGTTTTGATCTGCTGGGTTATGCGGTGCCGGATGTTGGCGACACGGTGACAGTGCGCCGCATCGAAGCAGCGGAAGTGCGCATCGTCGCTATTCGTGGTGCGGCGGTCGAGTTGCCGCTGGATGCGCCCAGCAATACTGCCGGAGCGGCGC
The DNA here is from genome assembly GCF_056759995.1 of Stenotrophomonas sp. STEN030. NCBI lineage: Bacteria > Pseudomonadati > Pseudomonadota > Gammaproteobacteria > Lysobacterales > Lysobacteraceae > Stenotrophomonas > Stenotrophomonas sp. STEN030. Next base: position 128,576 of record NZ_JBRREB010000004.1, read on the forward strand.
TGATTGCCTTGCGCGAGGCGCTGGCGCTGCCGTTCGGTTTTGAAGTGGAGATCGACAAGGGCATACCGCTTAGCTCAGGCATGGGTGGCTCGGCTGCGTCCTGTGTGGCGGCTTTGGTTGCGGCCAATGCATTGCTGGATGTGCCGTTGAGTCGCGAGCAGCTTTACAAGTACTCGTTGGAAGGCGAGGCAGTGGCCAGTGGCAGCCGTCACGGTGACAACCTGGGCCCGATGTTCCTTGGCGGTTTGGTGCTCTCTACGCTGGAGCGCTTGGTTCCGGTGCCTATACCCGCGCATTGGCACAGTCTGCTGGTGCATCCGGACGCGTTGTTGGAAACACGTCGCGCGCGTGAAGCACTGCAGGGCAGCTACGCGTTGAAGGAGTTTGTTGCCCAGAGCAGCAATCTGGCCCTGGTGTTGGCCGGCTGTCATGCCGGCGACGCGGGTCTGGTGCGGGCAGGCTTGGTCGATGTTCTGATCGAGCCGCGACGCGCGCCGCTGATCGTTGGCTTCGACGCAGCCAAGGCAGCCGCACTTGCTGCAGGTGCGATGGGCGCCAGCATCTCCGGCGCAGGTCCCAGTGTTTTTGCCTGGTTTGAAGACCGTGATGCTGCATTGGCTGCCGCGTCCAAGGTGCAGGCAGCGTTCGCTGCAGCGGGTTTCGATAGCCAAAGCTGGGTAAGCCCGATCAACAGCCCCGGCGCCAGACTGCTCTAGGCCTGATAGCCCCTCTCCCTGCGGGAGAGGGGTTGGGGTGAGGGAGACGCTTGCGCGGTCCTTGATTAAAAAGCAGCACACCAACCATTTCGCGGATTTCCGAATGAACTTCATCTCCACCCGCAATGCTTCCCCCGCCGCCACGCTGAGCCAGGCCATTGCCGCCGGCTTGGCACCAGATGGCGGTCTGTACGTACCCGAAACGATGCCGGCAGTACGCACCTTGCAGCTGGGCGACACGCTCGCTGCGACCGCCACCGAGCTGTTGCAGCCGTTCTTTGCGGATGATGCCTTGGCAGCTGAACTGCCGACAATCTGCAACGAAGCCTTTGACTTCCCAGCGCCGCTGCAGGCTTTGGCGACCGGCAACGATCATGTGCTTGAGCTGTTCCACGGCCCCACCGCAGCGTTCAAGGACTTTGGCGCGCGTTTCCTCGCTGCCAGCCTGTCGCGTTTGCGTGCAGGGCAGGAGCGTTCGTTGACCATTGTGGTCGCAACTTCCGGCGACACAGGCGCTGCAGTTGCCGCGGCCTTCCATAACCAACCCAACCTTCAGGTTGTAGTGCTGTACCCGGATGGGCGTGTATCGCCGCGTCAGGCACATCAACTGGGTTGTCTTGGTGGCAACATCCGCGCGCTGCGCGTGGCCGGTTCGTTCGATGATTGCCAGACCATGGCCAAGCAGGCACTGAGTGATACTGGCCTGCAGGCGCAGGTGCCGCTGAGTTCGGCCAACAGCATCAGCCTGGGGCGTTTGTTGCCGCAGATGAGCTACTACGCACATGCTGCGCTCAGCCATCAGGCTGCGCACGGCTCGCTGCTGAATTTTGTTATCCCAACCGGCAACCTGGGTAATGCGATGGCAGCGGTGATGGCGCGCGCCTTGGGTGTGCCGCTGGGGCGCATCGTGCTGGCGACCAATGCCAACCGCGTGCTGCCGGACTACTTCAACGGCGCTGACTACACACCGAAGGCCAGTGTCGCCACGCTCGCCAATGCGATGGATGTGGGCGCGCCGAGTAATTTCGAGCGCTTGCGCTGGCTGTACAAGGGTGATGATGCGGCGCTGCGCGATGCATTCACTTCGCAGGCGGTTGACGATTCAACCATCCGCGAGACCATCGCTCGTCGCTATCGCGATTACGGTGAAGTGTTCTGCCCGCATACCGCCACTGCGGTGCATGTGTTGGAGCAGTTGCGCGCCAGTGGCAGTGCGGCGTCGGATCAGCATTGGGCAGTGGCAGCGACCGCGCATCCGGCCAAGTTCGAGTCGGTGGTTGAGCCGCTGATCGGTCGCGAAGTAGAAGTGCCGCCTGCACTGGCCGAGCTGCTGAAGCGCCCAGCCCACGCCGAGCCCTGCGCACCGGAGTATGCCGCCCTGCGCGAAAAGCTACTGTAACCAGAACCCAAGCGTAGTGCCGAGCCATGCTCGGCAGGGGCTCTACCGATAAGCATGAATGTAGGAGCAGCGTCAGCCGCGAAGCCGGGATCGCTTCACGGCGACCAATTTCCAGGGTCTGGGAATGTACGAGCTTCGCGGCTGACGCCGCTCCTACAAAGCGGTGTCACCCGCTCATGTAGTGCCGAGCCATGCTCGGCAGAGGCTCTACCGGAAAATCCGGTTAGGTAGTGCCGAGCCATGCTCGGCAAGGGCTTTACCGGTAAGGCCACAGCCGAGCATGGCTTGTATGTTCCTCCCGGCTCCTACGAGGTATGTAAGAGCTAGGGTGGAGGGACCGTCAACATGATATCTGCGGGTACCAGCCGACAGACGAGCCGAGCGATCCCCATCCCGCACCTTAACGTCGAT